>JALHHV010000019.1 GCA_022837365.1 Desulfovibrio sp.
GGCCAGGAAAAGGGTGAAGGAAGGCGAGAGCCCCACTCGGCCCCACCCAGTTCCACTCAGTTGAAGACGATCCGCCCCGCCTCGTCCAGCTTCAGGGAAGGCACGTGGGCAACTTCCCAGGGGTGACCGTCCGGGTCGGCGAAGTAGCCGGTGTAGCCCCACGGCTTGTCGCGCGGCGCGTCCAGCACCGTGCCCCCCGCCGCCACGGCCTCGGCCAGCAGCGCATCCACCATGGCCCGTTCGGCCACGTTGTGGGCCAAGGTGATGCCCCCCGGCGCGGGGCTGGCCCCGGCCATGCCGCAGTCTTCCAGCAGTTCTTCGCGCGGGTACAGGGCCACGGCCAGTTCGCCCACCTGGAAGAACACGATCTTGTCGCAGTCCGGGTAGGCGGGCTTCCAGCCCAGGGCCTCGTAAAAGGCCCGGCTGCGGGCAAGGTCCGCCACGCCGAGCGTCAGCAGGCAGATGCGGGGAATGGGCATGGGGTCTCCTTGGGGGGTGTTGGGCCGCGATGCCTATGTGCGCCCCACCAACTCTTCGTCGGGCTTGGGCTTGGCCGAGCGCTGCTGCACGATCTTGGAGCCGGGCGGCACGTCGTGGGTCACCCACACGTTGCCGCCGACCATGGACCCCTTGCCGATGGTCACCCGGCCGAGGATGGTGGCCCCGGCGTACACCGTGACGTTGTCCTCCAGTATGGGGTGGCGCGGGTTGCCCTTGATCAGCACGCCGTCGCCGTCCTTGGGGAAGGACAGCGCGCCCAGGGTCACCCCCTGGTACAGGCGGCAGCCGCGCCCGATGATGCACGTCTCGCCGATGACCACGCCGGTGCCGTGGTCGATGAAGAACTCCTCGCCTATCCGCGCGCCGGGGTGGATGTCGATGCCGGTGCGCGAGTGGGCCATTTCGCTGATGATGCGCGGGATCAGCGGCACTTCCATGCGGTACAGTTCGTGCGCGATGCGGTGGTTGATCATGGCCGCGATGGACGGGTAGCAGAACACAGTTTCGCCGGGGCTCTTGGCGGCGGGGTCGCCCTCGTAGGCGGCCTTGACGTCGCTGGCGAGCATGCGGCGGATTTCCGGCAGCTTCTGCAGGAACTGGATGGCCTTGTCGCGCGAGTGCAGTTCGCAGCTGCCGCATTCGCGCGCGAAGTCGGCGCAGGTGAAACACGCCCCGCGGCGGATCTGTTCGGACAGGATGCGGAAGATGGAATCGAGGTTGGCGGCCAGGTGGTAGCGCATCGATTCCAGGTGCACGGTGGCGGTGCCGAAAAAGCCGGGCAGCAGCGCGGCGCGCAGACGGCTGACCATTTCGGCCAGGGCTTCCAGCGAGGGCATGGGCGCGTCGTGCAGCGAGCGGTGGTAGACCGCTTCGTACGATTCCGGCGCGCACAGTTCGCCCGCGATGCGTTCCAGTTCGGGCATGCCTTGCAGCGAGCGGGCGTCGAGGTCGTCGAGTTTCTTCATGCGCGTGCGATCCGTCGGGGGTTGGGGGTGATGGGGTTTGCAGGGGTTGTTTGTGAATCAGGATTTTCGTTCGTTGGCAAGGAAAACGAGCCTGCCATGAGGGAGTATACTCTTATCGTATTCGACCGACATGGCAGGCGAAGTTTGACGTAGCCAACGGGCGAAAAGGCGATTCAGAAACAGCCCCTAGTCGGGCATTTCGGTGAACAAGGGGGTAGAGAGGTACCGCTCGCCCGTGTCGCACACCACGAAGACCACGCGCTTGCCCGCGAATTCCGGGCGGCGCGCCACGGCCAGCGCGGCGAAGGCGTTGGCCCCGGACGAGATGCCGCACAGAATGCCTTCCTCGCGTAGCAGCCGCCCACGAAGCCCGCGCCGATGCCCTGGATGGCGTGCGGGCCGGGGGTTCCGCCCGACAGCACGGGCGATTCGTCCGGCTCCACGGCAACTATCCTGACGGCCGGGTTCAGTTCGCGCAGGCGCTTGCCCGCGCCGGTCAGGGTGCCGCCGGTGCCCACGCCCGCCACGAAGGCGTCCACCTTGCCGCCGGTGTCGGCCCAGATTTCCTCGGCCGTGGTCTTGCGGTGCGCCAGCGGGTTGTCCGGGTTCACGAACTGGCCCAGCATCACCGCGCCGGGCGTTTCGGCCACGATGCGCTCGGCTTCCTCGATGGCCCCGCGCATGCCCCGGGAGGCCGGGGTGAGCACCAGCCGCGCGCCGAAGCCGCGCAACAGCGCCTTGCGCTCGTTGCTCATGCTTTCGGGCATGGTCAGCACCAGGGTCAGGCCGCGCACGGCCGCCACGAAGGCCAAGCCCACGCCGGTGTTGCCGCTGGTGGGCTCCACCAGCATGCCGCCGGGGGCCAGTTCGCCGCGCTCCATGGCCCCGTCGATCATGGCCAGGGCGATGCGGTCCTTCACCGAGGCGCAGGGGTTGTTGAATTCCAGCTTCGCCACCACCTCGGCCGCGCAGCCTTCGCTGACGCGGTTCAGGCGTACCAGCGGGGTGCGGCCGACCAGTTCCGTCATGTCGCGGGCGATCTTCATGCAAGCCTCCTCTGGGTGTCCGGTGCGGATGGACATGGTAGCGCGCGCGGGGGCGGCGTGCGTGGCCGCCGTGTCGCCGGTGTACGAAAAGGGGGAGGGAGCGCCCCCTCCCCCGAACGTGCGGTAACGTATGTGCGGATGCAGCCGGAACTGTTGGCGATGCCTACGGATGCCACAAACGGCCCGGCGCGTACAGTGGCAGGCGGGGCAGGGTCACGCCCTTGCGGGCCGCTAGCAACTGCACGCGGGCTTCTTCAGCGCCGCCTCTGCCTCGCTTCCGGCGCGGAAGGGCGACATCTCGCGCAGGCGGGCGATGACGCGCGGCAGTTCGCGCACCACGTGGTCCACTTCCTCCACGGTGTTGAAGCGCGAAAGGCTGAACCGGATGGAGCCGTGCGCGTAGGTGAACGGCACGCCCATGGCCCGCAGCACGTGCGAGGGCTCCAGGCTGCCGGAGGTGCAGGCCGAGCCGGAACTGGCGCATACCCCCAGCTGGTCGAGCAGCAGCAGGATGGCCTCGCCCTCCACGTACTTGAACGAGATGTTGCTGGTGTTGGGCAGGCGGTTGTCCCGGTCGCCGTTGATGATGGCGTCGGGGATGGCGGCCAGCAGGCCCGATTCCAGGCGGTCGCGCAGGGCGCGCACGCGGGTGTTCTCTTCCGCCATGTTGGCGGCGGCCAGGTCGCAGGCCACGCCCAGGCCGATGATGGCGGGCACGTTCTCGGTGCCGCCCCGGCGGCCGCGTTCCTGGTGCCCCCCGCGCAGGAAGGGCCGGAAGGCAGCTCCGCGCCGCACGTACAGCGCGCCGACGCCCTTGGGGGCATGCAGCTTGTGGCCGGACAGCACCAGATAGTCCACGGGCAGTTCGCGCACGTCGATGGCCAGCTTGCCCACGGCCTGCACCGCGTCGGTGTGGAAGGGCACGCCGCGCTCCTTGCAGATGGCGGCGGCCTCGGCCACGGGGAAGATGGTGCCCGTCTCGTTGTTGGCGAACATGATGGACACGATGGCCGTGTCCTTGCGGATGGCCTCGCGCAGTTCGTCCAGGTCCATGCGGCCCTTGTCGTCCACGCCCAGCAGGGTCAGTTCGTAGCCGTTCTTTTCCAGGTGCTGGGACAGGCTGAGCACGGCGGGGTGCTCCACCCGGGTGGTGATGATGTGTTTCTTCTCGGGCTGGGCGGCCAGCGCGGCGCGGATGGCGGTGTTGTCGCCCTCGGTCCCGCACGAGGTGAACACGATCTCTTCCGGCGCGGCCCCGATGAGCCGGGCCACCTGCTCGCGCGCCTCGCGCACGGCGCGGCCCACCTGCCCCCCGAAGGTGTGCATGGACGAGGGGTTGCCGTACAGTTCGCCGAAATAGGGCAGCATGGCCGCAAGCACGGCCGGATCCACGCGGGTGGTGGCGTTGTTGTCGAAGTACACGGTGTTCACGCTGCCGCCTCCTTAACCACAATGTTCTCGTCCACGTGCTCGCGCAGGGTCTTTTCCACGAAGCCTTCCAGGGTCAGGCGGCTGGAGGGACAGCTGGTGCACATGCCGCGCAGGGCCACGTAGACGGTGGAGCCGTCCATGTCCACCAGTTCGATGTCGCCGCCGTCCTGTTGCAGGCGCGGGCGGATTTCGCCTTCCAGCACCTTCATGACCAACTGCATGCGCTGCACGTTGGTGAGCTTTTTCGGCGCGGCGGCCAGCGGGGTTTCACACAGCGGGGCCTTGCCCAGTTCCGCGTCCAGCAGCTTCTGGAGTTCGCCCACGCATTCGCCGCAGCCGCCGCCGGCCTTGGTGTAGTGGGTGATTTCCTCCACGGTCTTCAGGTTGTTCTCGCGGATGGCGCGCACGATCTGCTCGTCGGTGACGCCGAAGCACTTGCAGACAAGCTGCCCCTCGTGCGCGTGTTCCACGGCGGGTTCGCCGCGCCAGTTGCGGATGGCGGCCTCCAGCGCTTCCTGCCCCATGACCGAGCAGTGCATCTTTTCCTTGGGCAGGCCGCCCAGAAATTCGGCGATGTCGCGGTTGGTCAGCTTCAGGGCTTCCTCCACCGTCATGCCCTTGATCAGTTCGGTGAGGGCCGAACTGGAGGCGATGGCGCTGGCGCAGCCGAAGGTCTGGAACTTGGCGTCCACGATGCGGTCGTCTTCTATCTTGAGATAGAGCTTGAGGGCGTCCCCGCAGGCAAGGCTGCCGACCTCGCCGATGGCGTTGGCGTCGTCAAGGGAGCCCACGTTGCGCGGGTTCAGGAAGTGCTCACGCACCTTGTCGGTATACTCCCACATGTTGCTGTTCCTCCGGGGGGCGTTAACGCGAATCGCGCGTCATTATGCGGCATATAACAACGTACGTCCGGCCGGGGAAGGGGCGGAGCGGATTTTTCCGGTCGGGATTGTGTTTGCGCGGGGCGTATGGGCACGGAATCTGAAGTGCCTGCTGCTCAGTAATGACTGGCCGGGCTCAAGCAGATCGTGAACTTTTGCATTCAGTACCCATCGGGAAAAATCGAAACTCAACTGGTCTCGTTTCGAAAACTCACAGACCATATTCCACCATAAATCCATCAGGCGAACTACCGATGACTCATTGTGTCGGCGGACAATGATACCTGTTTCTGCAAGACCGTATTCTTCTGGATATTGCTGTTCTTTGAGGAAGTCTACGACATTACCAATGGAATATTGAATGTCCTTGTTGCGATGTTTGCATGAATCTGCTTCTTTGTAAATGCAAATCCTGTCTCTGTGTCGTGGTATTGCAATGGTGAAGAGCGGGTCGTTAATGATTGAATTGACTCTTTCGTATAGATACGAATCGCATATATCACAATTAGCATCGACCCATATGCTATATTCGTAATTTTTTAAGAGAAGGTGCGGGGAGAGTTTTTGATACCTTGCAACCTTGCTGTCATCCAAGCATGGTGCATTGTTTATAGGCAACACTTTCCATGAAAGGAAATTGGGCATCTCATCGTTTGTAAAACAAAAATAATCCCACTCCGGACACAGCCAAGAATGGTCGCGAATTTTATCATAACTACCTGTTATTGCTGTATATATTGCGATTTTCGGGGGGGGGGGTAACTTCTGTCCCGCTTTTCTGAAACGGTAGCGGGCATGGTTGTACCAACGGCGCAATAAGAAGACGGGGTCGTTTTCCGTCAGAGCTTTTCTTGCGCGTTTACGTGCTTGGCGAGGCAACCAGCATGTGACCAGTTTGATGAGAAATCGGTACGCGGTCAGGTACATGAAAAGTCCGGAGGGGGAGGGCATTCGTGCGCCCGCTACACCACGTTGGCGCCGGAAAGGATCATCACGAAGCGTTTGAAGATGTCGAGGTCGATCTGTTCGCGCATCTCGTTCATCATCAGGCGCAGCACCGCAGCACCTGGAAGGCGTTCATGGCCGGGGCGTAGGGGCGGTTGGAGGTCAGGGCGTCGTAGATGTCGGCGATGGTGATGGCCCGCACCGGGAGGGGGATTTCGCCGCCGGCGAGGCCGCAGGGGTAGCCGGAGCCGTCCAGTTTTTCATGGTGGAACAGGATGCAGTTGATGGCGTCCTGCGACAGGGGCATCAGCGTGCACGCGCCCACGCCGAACACCGGGTGCCGGTTGACCTCGATGCGCTCGTCCGGGGTGAGGGTGCCGGGCTTGGCCAGGATGTCCGGGTTCACGAAGGTCTTGCCGATGTCGTGCAGCATGGCCCCCAGGCCGAACTGGACCAGGCTTTCCTCGTCGAAGCCGTAGCTTTGCAGGATGGCCTGCGAATACACGAAGACGTGCAGCGAGTGGGAATAGGTGTGGTAGTCGTGCGCCACCAGCGAGGCCACGGTCTTCAGCGAATTCTCCAGCGTCAGGAAGCTGATGCCTTCGGTGACCAGGGCCAGGATGCGGTCGAAGGTGGCGCGCTTCAGGCTGCGGGGCAGCTTGCGCTCGAACACCTCCTGCACGATTTCGGTGGAGGTGGCGTAGAACAGGCGGGCCCGTTCGGGCAGGGGGATGGTTTCGTCGGAAAGGATGCTGCCCAGGTGCTGTTCGCGGTGTTCGCGGTACAGGGGGTGCTGCGCGCGGTGGACGTAGATGCTCTCCACCCCGTGCGCGCGCAGTTGCAGGCGATGGCGCGGCGTGAACTGCTCGCCTTCGTGGGCGTAGAGGACGAACCCCTTCTCCTGCCTGATGTACACGCCGAAAGAACCCGACATGTCGGGCAGAAGCATCGTGGTGGGCACCGCGAAGAATTCCGAGGGGTCCTGTTGCGCAGCCGATGCCTGTGTCATTTCCAAGAATTTCCTGGATGTTGCAGTGGTGCCGGGCCGTTGAGGACGCACCTCTCCCCTCGCAAGGCATGACGGAAAGCACAAGCATTGTCAACTTTTTCTAGACTTTCTCTTTAATGGAAGGGGTGGGGGGAAGGAACAGCGAGTCGGCGGGGCCGCCGAAGCGTGCCGGACCGTGCGCTTGCGCTCGCGCGCGGCTGGTCCCGCAGTCCGGCGGCGCCCTCATGCGTCCGGTGGGGCCGGTCAGTCCATCCCGGCGCCGAAACCGCCGTCCAGCATGGCCCCGGACAGCACCAGCACGAAGCGCCGGAACATCTCCATGTCCAGGGTGGACGCCATTTCCGCGCGCATGCGGTTCAGCACTTCGAAGGCCGAGGTGGACGCGGGCAGGCCCCCGCGCGTGGAGATGAGCGTGTCGAAGGTGTCGGCCACGGCCAGGGCCCGCACCACGGGCGGAATCTGGTCACCGGAAAGCCCGGTGGGGTACCCGCTGCCGTCCATGCGTTCGTGGTGGAACAGGATGCAGTTGATGGCCTCCTGCGTCAGGGGCACCTGGGCGATGGTGGCCACGCCCTGCGCGGGGTGGGTGCGGTACACCGCCTCCTCGTCCGGGGTCAGGCGTCCGGCCCGCTCGATGACCGTCTTGGGCACGCGGGTCATGCCCACGTCGTGCAGCAGGGTGCCTATGCCCACGCGGATCAGCGCCGCATCGTCCAGCCCCAGGGTCTGCGCCAGGGGCATGGTGTAGATGAACACGTTGATGGAGTGGGTATAGGTCTTGTAGTCGTGCGCGATGAATTCGCCGAGGGCGCGCAGCGAATCGGCGCTGGTCAGGAAGCGGATGGACTGGGTGACGAAGTAGTGCAGCCTGCGGAAGGTTTCGCTGTCCAGCGGCACGGGCATGCGCGCCTCGAAGGCGGCGCGCAGGATTTCGGTGGAGGCCCGGTAGAAGGTGCCCGCCCGTTCCGGCAGGGGAATGGACTCGTCCTGCAGTATGGCGCCCAGGTTTTCTTCCACGTAGCGGGTGTAGTTTTCGCGCTGTTCAAGAAGAACGTACACCTCACGCACGCCGTTCTCGAACAGGTTGAGCCGGTGCCGCTCGGTAAAGGCTTCGCCCGCGGCGGCATACAGCACCAGCGTGTTGCCCTGCCGCAGGTACACGCTGAACGACCCCACGGCCTTGGGAAAGATCATCAGGGGCGATACGGGGAAGAAGCGCGGGTCGCCCGCCGGAGTATGCGAAGGAATTGTTTCTTTCATGGGATGTTACGCAATGGACGTGAAAGCCGTCCGGAAAGGAGTGTGTCGTCGTGCGGCGAACATACCGTTGTCGCGCGGCGAAGGAAAGGGCCTTGCGCATGCGGCCCGAACTTGTGGGCAGCCCCGGGGATTTTCTTGAAAGGCCCCGTCCGCTCGGCTAACGTTTATGCCGGTTGCGCCGATAGGCTGTAACGTGATGCATGCCGCCAAATGCATCCGTTGCGGGCGCACGCAGCAAATGCTCCCGGCGCGGGGCGGCGCCGCCAGACTCCACCGCCATTTTGCCGTGCTCTGTCACACAAGGAGATGCCTCGATGATGCAAGGGTTGCGCATCCGGACACTTATCTTCCTGCTCGCACTGGTTCCCCTGGTCTGTCTGGGTGGTTTCGCCTGGCTCGGTTCCGTGGGCGCGGGCTCCGTCACCCCCGGCGCCATCTGGCTGGCCGGGGGCATCACCGTGGGGTGCGCGGTGGTGCTGGCCATAGTCCTGGCCCTTCTGCTGCACGCCAAGGTGGTCAGGCCCCTGGGCGAGATCACCCGGCGGCTCGACCGCCTGAAGGCCGGGGACCATTCCGTCTGTTTCGCCTGCGACGGCGGCGATGAACTGGTCGAGATGCGCATCGCCCTCGATGGGCTTATCGGCCAGTTGCGCAGAAACCTTTCCTTCGCGCAGGGCGTGCTGAAGGGCATCGACACCCCCTTCGTGGTGGTGGACCCTAAGGAAGTGCTCACCTACACCAACACCAACCTGCTGCACATCCTGGAGCACGACGGCAAGCCGGAGGACTTCCACGGCCAGAACGTGGCCCAGTTCTTCTACGGCGACGCCACCCGGCGCACGGTGCTGCGCGACTGTATCGAGAACGGCACCGTCGCCCGGCGCGAGGTGGACCTGACCGGCCGCAAGGGCGGCAAGCGGCGCATCTTCATCAACGCCTCGCCCCTGTACGACATCGAGGGCAAGCTGATGGGCGCGCTGTGCATCTATCAGGACCTTACCGACCTGCGCGCCCGCGAGGCCGAACTGGAGGCCACCAACCGGCGCATCGCCGACGCGGCCCGCCAGTCGGAGGAAATCTCCGGCGAGGTGGCCCGTACCTCGGCCACCCTGGCCGGGCAGATGCGCAACGCGGGCACCCTCACCGACCGGCAGGCCGGACGCATCGGCGAGACGGCCGCCGCCATGGACGAAATGAACAGCGCCGTGCTGGCCGTGGCCCGCAGCGCCTCGGACGCCGCCCACCAGGCCACCGACGCCCGCGCCAAGGCGGAAGCCGGGGCGGGCGTGGTGGAAAAGGCCATGGCCGCCATCGACGAGGTGAGCGCCATGGCCGCCCGGCTCAAGGCCGACCTGGGCGCGCTGGGCACCAGGGCCGAGGGCATCGGCCGGGTCATGGAGGTCATCAGCGACATAGCCGACCAGACCAACCTGCTGGCGCTGAACGCGGCCATCGAGGCGGCCCGCGCCGGTGACGCCGGGCGCGGTTTCGCCGTGGTGGCCGACGAGGTGCGCAAGCTGGCGGAAAAGACCATGAACGCCACCCGCGAGGTGGGCGAGGCCATCCGGGCCATCCAGGAAGGCACCCGCGATTCGGTGACGGGCATGGAGGCGGCGGTGCATGCCGTGGAGCGCTCGCGCGGGCTGTCCGCCGAATCGGGCGCGGCCCTGGCCGAAATCGTCACCCTGGTGGTGGCCACCAACGACCAGGTGCACGCCATCGCCACGGCGGCGGAACAGCAGTCGTCCACCAGCGAACACATCAGCAGTTCCGTGGCCGAGGTGCGCGACATCTCGGGCAAGGTCACGTCCGAGGTGGAGCAGGCCGGGCGCGCGGTGAGCGCGCTGGCCGACATGGCCGGGCAGTTGCGGGGGATCATCCACAACATGACCGCATAGGGCTGCTCCCAAATGGTCCTTTCGCCCGTTGGCGTCGTCAAACTTCGCCCGCCATTCCGGTCGAATACGATAAGAGTATACTCCCGTCATGGCGGGCTTGTTTTCCTTGCCAACGAACGAAAATCCTCATTTGGGAACAGCCCTTGAAGCGTCGCAGATCAGCGCTTCGGGATGAAAAGGCCGCCCGCCGGAGTATTCCGGCGGGCGGCCTTCGTGTCTGTTCTGTCTGGTGTGGCGCGGGGCTACTTGCCGCCGGGCTTGGGGGCGTCCTTGGGGGCGGCGGGCTTGGCCGGTTCCGGCTTGGAGTCGCCATAGCTCACCGAGGACGCCGGGGCCGTGGGGCCGGGCTTGGCCGGGGCAGCCGCAGCCTTGGCGTCGGCAGGCTTGGCCGGGGCCGGGGTGGCCTTGGCCGCTTCCGCGGGGGCGGAGGTGGGGCAGCCCTTGGCGCAGGGGGCGTCGCCCTTGGGCAGGTCGGCGGAGATGGTCAGCGGGTCTTCCACCACGGCGGGGGCCGCGCTCCATTCCAGTTCCAGCGAGAACTTCTGCTTGTCGCCCTTGCGGCGCGCCTCGATTTCCACGTTCACGCTCTGCGGCGGGGTCAGCACCACCGATTCGCCGCTGCGCTCCACCACGATGCGGCCTTCCTTGAAGCCCTTCAGCAGCGCTTCCAGGTAGGCCACCGCCTCGGCGTAGGCCATCTGCTGTTCGATGCTCACCTTCTGCTTTTCACCGTCCATGGGAATCCTCCATTCGTTGGTAGCGGTTGTGCCCGGTGCGGGCCGCGCGGACGCCCTGCCGGGCTCAGCACAACGAAAGCAGCACCGGATTGAGCAGGCGTTCGTCGATGTACGGGGCCGACTGGCGGCTTACCAGGTAGCGGCCGCCCTTGGAATCCACCAGCATGAAGTCCAGCACGTCGCGCGGGCTGATGGCGTCCGGCGCGTCGTTGCGCAGGTGGCGCAGCAACCGCTCCACCTGCAACTCAAGGGTGTGGCCCAGCAGTTCCGGGTCGCTGCCGGTGTTGGGCACGAAGACCTTGGGGCAGCGGGTGGCGGCCAGGGCCGCGCCCACGCCCGAGGGCAGCAGGTTGGCGATGACGCTGGAATAGAAGCTGCCCACAGGATAACACACCAGTTCGGCCATGGCGATGAGTTCGCGCACCTTGGCCCGCAGGCGCAGGTCCGCCGGGGCGGTGTCGTCGGGCGACCTGCACAGCCAGATGTCCTCGATGCGCGCGGTGAGCGGCGGCATGCCGTTCTTGCCGGTGAAACGGTGCTGCCCGCCGATGACCCGGCCGTCGGCCAGCTTCACGGCCAGGTGCAGGTCGGCGTTGGCGATGGGCCGCACCACCCCGCGCACCTGCACCAGCTTGGAAAAGATGAAGATCACCGGGTCCAGGTGGCGGCGGTTCTGGAGGTAGCCGGACGCCAGCACGATGTTGCCGAGGCTGGCCCCGCGCGGGTCGAAGCCGCCTTCCTTTTGCAGCCCGGCATGCTCGATGAACGCGCCGATGTGCGAGCGCACGATCTTGCGCAGCGGGTCGGGTATGGCCCGCACAAGGGGGTGCCTGCCCTGGGCCAGCGCGCCGAGGGTATCGGCCAATTCCGCTCGGTCGCCCTCGGCGGGCAGGCGGAAGGCGAACAGCCGGAACACGGCGGGGTTGCCGTGCAGGCTGCGGTCGGCCAGGGCCATCAGCCGGTTGCGCAGGTCCCCCACGGCGGGCATGGCGAAGGCTTGGCGCAGCCGGGCGGAACTGCCGCCGGAATCGAACGGGGTGATCAGGTGCACCGAGTTGTGGGTGTGCCGCGCAAGGTCGGTGGCGGCGTCGCGCAGGGCCGTGCCCCCGCTGAAGAACAGGATGCGCGGCCCAAGGTCCGGCGCGCGGGCGAAGCGTTCCATCTTCACCGGGTCGGGCAGGGTGACCTGCCGGGTCAGCAGCAGCCGGGCCATTCCGCGCCCGGTCCTACAGCCCGCCCGTGGACAGGAAGCGCATGCACGCATCCGCCGCGCCGTCGAAGTCCACCCCGCCGGACATCTCGATGACCGGCACCCCCGCAAGGGCTTGCGCGTACTCCGCAAGGCCGGGGTCCTGGTCCCAGCCGCCGGGGCCGGGCAGGTAGAACACCCCGGTGGACTTCATGAACGCGGGCAGCAGGTCGGGCCGGTGGTCCGCGCTGTCCATGCGCACCCGCAGCGGTTCGCCGTTGCGCCGCCAGTTCAGGATCACCAGCGCGTCCAGCGGGGCCTGCGGCACGAAGCGCCCCGGTCCGAAGCAATCGGAGATGATGGCGTCGTACTTGCGCTCCAGGTGCCACAGGTCGTCGGGAGGTAGCGCGGACAGGGTGACGCGTTCCTCTTGGGTCAGCACCGGGGCAAGGTCGGGGTTGGCCAGGATGGTGCCGGGGTTGATGCGCGGCTGCTTGGGAATGCCCAGGCAGCGCGGGGCGGCGGCGCTTCCCCGTTCCACCAGCACCCGGTCGTTGCTGACGAAGGTGGTTCCCCGGCTCATCAGCCGCAGCGACAGGGTGGACTTGCCCATGCCCGAGAAGCCCGCCACGGCAAGGCCGCGCCCGGCGTGGGACACGGCGGCGGCGTGGCCCAGCAGGCAGCCCCGGTTCAGCATCAGTTCCAGGTAGCGGTTGTTGATGAAGTTGACCACCTGATTGTCGTTGGCGATGCACGGCCCCACGGCCACGTTGTCCCCCCCGCCGAAGGCGAAGAGCATGCCCGTCAGCCGCTTGTGCACCATGCGCCCATCCGGCAGGTCCAGGTATTCTTCCTTGACCGTGCGCTTGCCCGCGTCGGGCCGCTTCACGGTGAAGGGCAGCCCCCAGTCGCGGCGCGGGGCCTCGTGCGCGGTGACCCGGATGACGTCCGCCCCGGCGGGCACGCCGTGCTCCGGCACGTCCGGCGTCAGGAATCCGCCGAAGTAGCGTGACAGCTTGTGGTGCAGTTCCGGCGCGTTGGTGGCCACGCGCACGTACACGTCGTTGATGCGCAGGGCCAGTTCGTGGGTGGCGGGGTACCAGCCGCGCACGTCGGCGGCCAGGGCGGCGCGGGTCAGGTGCGGGGAAAGGGTGCGGGCGGCGGTGGCGCTCATGCGGCGGGCTCCATGGGGGTATCACCTGACAGGCAGTTCCGCACGTGCTCCAGAAGGAGTTGCGCGGCGTCCAGCCCGCTGGTTTCCAGAATGCCCCGGAACCCGCCGAAGGCCGACACCTCGAAGACGTAGGGGCCGGACGCGGTCAGGGCCACGTCCACGCAGGTGAAATCCAGCCCGAACAGCGCCTGCGCCCGCTCGGCCATGGCGATGACCTCGGCCGGGGGCTCGAACGGAGCGTATTTGCCGCCGTCGGCCGTGGTGGTGTTCCAACTGCCGTTGGTGCGGCAGCGGGCATAGGTGGTCAGGTACCTGCCGCCCAGGAACACCACCCCAAGGTCCTGCCCGCCTTCCAACTCGATGGTCTTCTGGATGTACAGGATGGAATGGTCGGCCTTGTAGGCCGCCACCCTGTCGCGCAGGTCGCGCAGGTCGGGGCCCGCCTCCATGACGGTCATGCCGCGCGCCTTGGTGGAGTACAGCGGCTTGAACACCGCGCGGCCGTATTCCCGCACGGCTTCCACGGCGTGGTCCACGTCCTCGGTGATGGTGGTGGGCGGCATGGGTACGCCGCCGGACTGCAAGGTGATGGTGCAACTCAGCCGGTCCAGCACCCGCAGCACCCGCAGCGGGGCCGAGAACATGGGCAGGCCCCGTTCGTTGAGCAGGCGCAGCATTTCCAGCCGGTCCAGCAGGTCCGGCGAGTACCACGCACCGATCTTCTTGATGATCAGCGCGTCCAGCGTGGAAAGGTCGGTGCCTTCGTACAGGCAGCGGCCCGACGGCAGGTCCAGCCGCACCTTGTCCATTTCGATGAGCAGGCGGTGCCCGGTGGCCCTGCCCACGGTGTCGGCCAGCAGTTCCGACGACCAGCCGCCGCTGGTTCCTACGACGCCAATGCGCACGGCGCTTCCTCCCTCATGATGGCGTTACGGCCGCAGTCCAGCACCTCCACCGGCAGGCGGAAGCCTTCCCACGGTCCGCGATGGGCCACGATGCGCTCCATCAGGTAGTGCGAGCGCAGGTACATGTCCTTGGCGAAATGGTGGTTCAGTTCGAACCGGGTGGATGTGTACAGCGAGCGGGCCAGCGCCAGGGCCAGCCGCGCCTGGAAGGTGGCGTCGCCGCGCGCGTCCGCCACCCCGAGGGCGAAGAGCAGGAATTCGCGCATCACCCAGCGGATGCGCCCGCGCAGGGCGGGCTCGAACACCGGCAGCCGGTAGTTGGAGACCAGGAACACCGAAATGTCCTGCACGTAGTCGCAGTCGCGCGAGCGGTGCAGGTCGATGAACCGCACCGCCTGCCGGGTGTGGTCGTAGACCAGGTTGTTCACGTTGAAGTCGCCGTGGATGAACACGGTGAACGGCGCGGGCAGGGTCTTTTCGATGGCCTCGCAGCGGTCCATGAGCTGTTCGGTGGACAGGGCGCCCGCGCCGCACAGGCTGACGCCGTCGCGCCGCAGGCCGGGGTGCACCTGCAACACGGACTCCATGCGCGAACGCATCTGGCGCATGTAGTCGGTGGGCACGGGGCCGGGCGCGGCCGTCCTTTCCCATATCGCGTGCAGGGTCTGGAGCAGCACGAACATGGCGTTCTGCAGGATTTCGCCGTCGCCGGTCAGGACGATTTCGTCCAGCGTGCACCCTTGCAGGAATTCCACCAGCAGCGCGGCGGAGTCGTCGTCCTCGTGGTAGCCGAAGATTTCCGGCACCAGGTTGGGGAACAGGGTGGACCAGCGGGCGATGTTGTCCCGCTCCCTGATGATCTTCTTCTTGTTGCCCTGCTTGTAGATGGAGCCGAGGCCGCCGGGGCCGCCCCCGCCTTCCGCGTCGCCAGTGGAACTGCGCGCGTTGCGCACCCGCTCCACCCGGCCGATGCGGCAGCCCGAGCGGGTGCCCCAGATGGAACGGAAGTCGATGTCCGACAGCGAATCGCCGAAGCCCGATGTGGACAGTGTTTTCTGCAACGCCTCGAACTGCTTTATCTTTATCTTTTCGCCCAGCACGCTGAAGATCAGCGCTTCGCCCACGTTCAGCAGGCTGTCGCCGATGCGTTCCAGATACCGGAAGATGAAGATGGTGGTGATGCGGTCGTGCACGCTGCGGCCGTCGGACATTTCGGCCAGGGTGCGGTGGAACACCGCCTCGTACAGCCGGTCCAGCTCGTATTCGCTGCGGCAGATGGCCAGGGCGCCGGGCAGGTCTTCCTTTTCCAGCGCGGGGATGATGCGGTTCAGGCTGGCCTCTATCTCGGCGAAGATGGGGTCGTACTCGTCGGCCCGCAGGCGGCCGGGGTCGGAAAGGTGGGCCATCTGCCCCAGGATGTTCACGCAGAAGTCGGCGATGCGCTCCAGGTTCACGGCAATGGTATGGATGGCCCGGATGCGGTGTATCTCGCGCCGGTCCAGCGAGTTGTCCGTGTGGATGCGCGAGAAACACTTGTTCTCGATGATGGTCTTCAGGTTGTCGATGTAGTCGTCGCGCCCGGTGATGCGGTCGAACAGCTCGCGCGTGGGGGTACGCATGAATTCGTGCGTGGCGCGCAACTGGCCCGAAACCTCGAGCACCAGGAACCTGAAGTTTTCACTCAGCCCTTCGAAGGTGATCATGTGCGGAACATCTTGCCTTTGGGACTGTCCGTTGAAGAAAGCGGGGGCGGCGCTCCGGCCCCGTCCTCTTGGTGGGGCGTCAGTTGCTGCTGACGGACAGCGTCCTGTCGGTGGTTTCCACGCGGGGGGCGTCCTTCCATTCCAGCTTCAGGCTGACCTTGCTCGACCCGCCCTTGCGCCGGGCCTTCACTTCCACCTGCAACAGCCCCTGCGGAAACAGTTCGATGCGCTCGCCGCCGGAGGACAGCACAAGGTGCTTGCTGCCCACGCCCTCGGTGAGCGCTTCAAGGAAGGCGCGGATGGATTCGCAGTCCTGCAGCGATTCGAAGACGAACTTTTCTTCCGAACTCATGGCTGTCTCCTGTCTCGGGTTGGTTATGCCCCGCGCGGGGGGCGGCGGCGTGCCGTACCGGTGAAGGTCGGGTGACGGCGGGGCAGGGGGGGGGACAGGGGTGCGGGCCGTTGTCAGCCCGCCAGGCGCGCCCGGTAGTCCCTGATGACGCTGGCGCGGCTCACCCCGGTCAGCGAAAGGCGCTTGCGCACGGCGGGGTCGTCCCAGGCCGGTTGCAGGCCCACCTCGCGCGCTGCCTTTTCCGTATCCTGCCGGTCGCGCGGGCGGGTCTTTTCGCCCAGGTGGCAGTCGTCGCCCATGAACACCAGGATTTCGCGGCGCGAAAGACCCGGCCCCCGGTTCTTGCGGTTGGCCACGGAGATGAGGAATTCGGTGTACCGGCTGGACTGGGGGTTCCACACCTCGTAGCCGTCCACGTCGTATTCGGCGAGCAGGATGGGCCAGAACTGTTCCGGGTGCGGAATGACCACGCACCCGCCAAGGCCGTGCGCTTCTTCGATGAACTCCGTGGCCCGGTAGAAGTAGCCGAGCGGAAAGCGCCGCTTCACCTGTTCCTTCACCGCCTTCAGGTAGGCCTGCACCCGGTCGATGAAGGTGTCTTCCCAGTGGCCGCGCAACCCGTCGATGAAGTTGCGCAGCAGCTTGTTCTTGACCATGTCCTCGGGCAGGCCCGCGCCGTGGGTTTCCAGCAGGCGAGAGAACTTGCCGGTCATGATCCGGGCGAAGGCCAGCACGTCGTTGTCCGCGCCGGTCTCGCGCACGGCGTGCCCGGCCGCGTCGTCGTCGGGCCGCACCACGGCGCGCACGTAGTCGTACAGTTGCGAGGCGCGGTACCTGCGTGTGTGGGCCAGCATGGAGCGCAGGGTGTGCGCCTTGTCGCCCGGAGGGGCGGCGGGCGCGTCCGCGCAGCCGCCGGTCGGGGCGTCGCCGGGCGTGCCGCCGGTCACGCGGCGGCTTTCGAAGTGCAGCAGCAGTTGCACCTTCTGGTTGAAGCCGCTGGAATAGCAGTCCACCTCCACGCCGGTGTAGCCGTCCCAACTTGTCAGTTCGTTGTGCTGGGTGGGGATGATCAGCTCTTCCTCGCGGCCGGGGAACATGGTCTCGATGCGCCGGCGGATGAGCCCCATGGGCACGAATTCCGGGTGCCAGTGGGTGGCGAGCACCTCTCGCTGGGCCTCGTGCACGGCCGGGGGCGTGGTCACCTGTTCCTCCTGCCAGGGGGCCAGTTCGGTGACGACCAGCGAGCGGAACAGGGCGTCCTCCTGCTCGGTGACGTCATCGGAAAGGGCCTGCAACCGGGCTTCGAGGTCTGCGCACCGGCGCGCCGCGGGTTTGACGATCTTCATGGCGGACGGCCTATTTGTAGCGGTCATGGCACAGGACCATAAGCCGGTAGAGTTCTTCCACGGCGTGGCGGATTTCCGGCGTGACGGGCGGAATGGCGGCCGGGGCAGGGGGGACGCCGGAGGGGGCGGCGGCGGGAGAATCGTCCGTGGGCGCGGCCTTCAGCGCCGCGCGCAGGGCTTCGGTGGCCTGGCGGTACGCCTCGTAGTGCTCGTCGCCGTAGCCCGGATATTCCACCATCAGCAGCGAATCGGACAGGAACGACGCGGCGGCCTCGGGCGGGGGCATCGCCCCGGCCTGCACGGCCCGGCGCAGCGCCTTGAACGACGAGCGCATCCGCTTCTTCAGCGACTTGTACGAGGGGCGTCCCGGCGACCGGGCCGGGGGGTCGGCATGGGGCGGGATGGCGGCCGCGTCGGGGGTCTTGACCTTGAGCACCACCTCCATCTGGCCGAAGGCGTGCGTGGCGTTGAGCCTGAACTTGCGGAAATCGCCCAGCCCGGCGGCCAGCAGCGGGTCCGTTTCGCCGCCGGTTGCCGCGCCGGACTGCTCCTCGGCATCGGCCCGCTCCAGGGCGTCGGCAATGCGCCGCAGCACGGCGGGCAGTTCCTGCCGGGTGATGGAAAAGGAGGTCTTTCTGCTGCCCATGGTCAGGTACCCCGATGGCGGGCACGGTGCCCCGTTTCTGGCCGCTTCCGCGCCGTGTGACGGTTCCGGAACGTCGTCTTCCGATCATGTACACGCGGGCAAGGCCAGCCTTGATGGCTGTACGGTGGCGGTATCGTTACAATGATATTCCGGACGTTACGTTTGCATGACGGGGGGCTGCCGCCGACACGCCATGCCGCCTTGGCGTTGCGGAACCATGCGGCATGCATGATGGAATGCGGGAACGCCATGCGGCGGCACGCGGGGGCGGGCACGTGCGCATGTTGCAGTGTTCGCTTGCGAGGCACGGGGTTTGCTTCACATTCGGAGATCCGCCAGTGCGGCATGTTCTGCCGTATTACGATATGATGTCGCGGCATGGTGATGCCGCGCGGGCCGATGTTCCGCGGAGGACTTGCATGAACTGTCGCGGCACGGTATGCGGCGGCAGCGGGATGAGGGTTCCGCACAAGACGAACACCCGCGCCGGGCAAGGGGAAACAGGCATCCGCGCGGGATGATGCACCGGAATGGAGGTGGCATGACGGTATTTCGGGGAAGGATGCAGTGGGGTCCGGGCGCCGCGCGGCTGCTTGCGGTGGCCCTCGCATCCCTTCTGCTGGTCGCGGCGCTGTCGGGGTGCGGCCGCAAGGCCGTGGCTCCGGCCCCCGTTGTCGAGGCGCGGAAGGAACACTGCCCCCAGCCGCCCGCCTCGGTGGAGCGGCGGATGTGCCAGCGCGAACGGCTGTGGAACGTGGGCTACGCCCTGCGCGAATCCAACGCCCCGCTGTGCGGCGGGCGCACCGTGCTGGACGACGGCGTGGTGGTGGTCAGCACCGACACGCTGGACGACATGCTTTCGCCGGTGCGCTGGGGCGACCTTGGCGCTTTCGTGGAAATGCGCCGCTGGCGCGACGCCTACGCGCGCGAGTACGGGCTGGATGCGCGCCACCGGGTCATCAGCGTGCTGCGCGGCAGCGGCGGCGAAGAGGCGGGCATCCGCCCCGGCGACGTGCTGGCGGCGGTGAACGGCCAGCCCATGCCCACCGGCAAGCTGGCCGCGCGCACCCTGCGCTGGCAGGTGACCAAGGCCCTGGGCGCGGGCGACACCGTGACCTACACCGTGGACCGGAACGGCCTGCGCATGGACGTGCCGGTGCGCTTCCGCCGGGTGTGCGACACCGTCATGGACGTGGAGGTGCGCGACACCGTGGACGCCTCTTCCACGGGCCAGTCCATCCACGTGACCATCGGCCTGCTGGAGCGCTTTTCCGACGATGCGGACCTGGCCGCCGTGCTGGGCCGCGAAATGGCCAGGCATATTCGCCAGACCGGCCAGACGGGCCAGACAGGCCAGGCGGGGGGCGGCGCGGCGTCGTCCGGGACCGGCAAGCCCGGCGTGCGCGGGTACTACGGAATGCCCCCGGCGGGCGGGCTGGTGAAGCCCGAAGCCGCGGAGGCGGACCGCCAGACCGGCGGCCACGACATCGACCGTCTGGCCCTGTTCTGCATGGCCCGCGCGGGGTACGACCACCGCCGGGCCGGACCCATGTTCGAGGCGATGGCGGAACTGCCGCCCTCGCGCCGCTCGGTGCTGCACGGCGAAACCGCCCCGGCTGGCGCCGATGCCCGGGCGCGCTCCGCCCGGCTGGCCCTGGCAGTGGCCGAGATCGACGGCAGGCTGGCGGCGGGGCAGCCGCTTGTGCCGTAGTACGGCGCATGCCTGCATCGAAAACAGGAACGGGGCGGAAACCATGCGGGTTTCCGCCCCGTTTTCGTTCGGGGGGTGAGGACTGTCCGGGGGCCGCCCGGAGGCTGCCCCGGCGGCGCGCTACGCCTTCAGGATGGCCCTGGCGAACTCGTCCTGCACGTCGGTGATGAACGGGATGCCGGTCTCGCGCTCGGTCTCGCGGTTGCCCGAGGCGATGTCCTCGCGGCGGATCTGGTCCAGCGAGAAGCGGCGGGCGCCCGCCATCAGCTGCTGCACGCCCGCGCCCAGCTTGTCCAGCAGGGTCCACATGGCGATGGCCCCGTACGGCAGGTCCTTCATGGCCTCGCGCCCGATCTTGGCCTGCATGTCATGGTACCCGGCGAAGATTTCCGCCGCGGTGGTTCCGTGCTCGGACACGGTCTTGGGCAGCGTGTCCCAGTTGCCGCTGACGCGGGCGCGGTTTTCGGGCTTCAGCACGCCCTCGATGTTGGACCCGAGGAAACCGGGAATCATCATGGCCCGGCCCATGCAGATCATCTTCACGTAGGGCGCGCCAAGGGCCAGCCCCTTGAATATCTGGCTGGGCTTGGCGAAGCCGCCCGCGAAGGACATGTCCACCACCCGGCGGCCGCTGGCGGCCAGCAGGGCCGCGTATTCGGCGGCCTTGGCGTGCAGCAGGATGGACGGCACGCCCCAGGTTTCCATCATGTCCCACGGGCTCATGCCGGTGCCGCCGCCCGCGCCGTCGATGGTCAGCAGGTCCAGTTCGCACTCGGAGGCCAGGCGGATGGACATGGCCAGGGCTTCCATGCCGTAGGCGCCGGTCTTCAGCGAGATGCGGCCGAAGCCCAGCGAGCGCAGGTAGGCCACCTGGGTCATGAAGTTCTCGCGCACCTGCTCGTAGCCGGAAAGGTCGGTGTAGCCCAGGCGGCTGTGCCGGGCGAAGCCCTTCACCGCGCCGCTGCGGTAGCCTTCCTGCACCTCGGGCCGGGTGGGGTCGGGGTCCACCAGGTAGCCGCGCTGGTTCAGGAACTGGGCGTAGTCCAGGCTCTTCACCTCGATCTCGCCGCCGATGTCCTTGGCGCCCTGGCCCCACTTCAGTTCGATGATCACCTTGTCGCCGTACTTGCCCGCCACGTATTCGGCCACGCCGTTGCGGGTGTCCTCCACGTTCAGCTGCACGATGATGGCGCCGTGCCCGTCGTAGTAGCGCAGGTAGTTGTCGATGCGGCGTTCCAGTTCGGGGGCCTTGGTGATGCGCCCGTTCTCCAGCACGGCCTCGCGGTCGATGCCCACCACGTTTTCGCCCACCACGATGGGCACGCCACAGATGGCGCAGCCGGTGGCGAAGGCGTCCCAGTACTTGGCGGCCACGAAGGTGGAGCCGAGGGCGCCGGTCATCAGCGGGTAGCGGCAGGTGGTCTTGCTGTGCGCGCCGAAGGAGGCGGCAAGGGAAACATCGGTGAACAGGGCGTCGCCGCTGGCGGCCTTTTCGCCCGCGCCGCAGGCCCCGTAGTTGTAGCCCTGGATGCGCAGCGAATTGTACGATACGCCCACGTGGGTGGTGTTGCCGCTGCCGGCGGTGACGATGCCGAAGTCGCGCGGGTACAGGGTTTCCCGTCCCTTCATGCACGACAGCCAGGTTTCGCACTTGCCCATGCAGTCGGCGCGGCACAGGGTGCACAGGCCGGATTCGGCCGTGTTGCCGCGGTTGGTGGTGCCGAGGACGTCATTGCTCTTGAGCCACTGGGACATGCTTCCTTCCTCCGGGGTGGTCCATGATATGCCAGGTGATGGAAAGCGGGCATACCGCCAGGAACCGGGCAAGGCAACGCGGGCGTGCATGACGGATGACATGCTGGGTGTTTCCGGACGGTGCATGCACCGGGCGCGGCAAGCCGCACCCGACGCCATGCAACGGACGCCGTCCGGCATGGCGGGTGCGCCGGGAAGGGACGTCCCCCGCGTGCACAGGCATGGTTTGGTGTGGAGCGCCGGTTGCCGTCATCTGTCCGCCATGGAACCGGCAGTGGCGGTACAGCCATGCCGCAGTGGTATGCCCGCGCGTATGGCCGGGCGCAAGCACGGGAATGCATGATTTTTACAATTTCGGCTTGCTACATTTTTGTCGTAAAAAATGTCAGATTTTGACATTTTTATTCCAAAAAATTGGTACGCCGCACAGCTATCCCGGAAATATTCGCTTTCGAACTGCCCTGAATGAGGCGGCGGACGAGGCGACCT
>JALHHV010000430.1 GCA_022837365.1 Desulfovibrio sp.
GTGGCGGTCCCGCCGATCTGGCCCAGCAGCCGTTCGCCCGCCGGGGTGTCCAGCACGTCGCGCAGGGCGTGCACCACGTCCACGTCGTAGCTGTCGGTCTGGCTTTCCAGGGCGTCCAGCACCTTGTCCAGCGGCAGGGCCGGGCGGTACGAGCGCGGCCGCAGCATGGCGCAGAAGGCGTTGGCCACGGCCAGGATGCGCGCGTGGGTGGATATCCGGTCGCCGGAAAGGCCCTCGGGGTAGCCCTTGCCGTCCTGCCGCTCGTTCATCTGGATGATGGCGGGCAGCACGGGCAGGTCGAACTCGATGGAGGACAGCACGTCGCGCGCGTATTCCACGTGGCGTTCCATCTCCTGCTTTTCCTCGGCCGTGAGCTTGCCGGGCTTGTTCAGGATGTCGCGCGGCACGAACATCTTGCCCACCTGCGAAAGGTTGGCCGCCGCCTCCACCGTGGCCGCGTCGCGGTCGCCAAGGCCCAGAGCCCGCGCGGTCAGGCTGGCCGCAAGGCCCATCAGCCGCGAATGGCCCGCCAGATACGGGTCGGTCTGCTCGATGGCGCGCACCAGTGCGTCGATGGTCTGCTGCACCACCCGGCGGTTGCGTTCCTGCGCCTCCACCAGGTCGGTGATGTCGTGGAACACCGAAACCACGCCGCGCACCTGCCTGCCGTCGGGGCCGAACAGCGGGGCCTTGGCGATCTGGAAGTGGCGCTTGCGCGATTGCAGGTACACCACCTCGTTCACCGTGGCCGGGTCGCCGCCCATGAGCACCTGGGCGTCGGGCGCGGTGATGCGCCGGGCGGTGTCGAACCCGAACACCGCCTGCATGTCCATGCCCAGCAGTTCTTCGGGGGTGCGGCCCACGGCGCGGGCGAAGGCCCGGTTCACGTACTGGAACACGCTCTGGTCGTCGGTGAGCGAGACCGGATGCGTCATGGCCGAGTTGATGCCGTCCAGAAGCTGCTTCTGGTCGTCGATGACCTCGAACAGCGCCTTGAAGTCCCGCGCTATCTCGCGCTGCTCGCGGCCCACCAGCCACCACCACAGCGAGGCCAGCATGACCACCAGCAGCAGGGTGCACAGCACGGCCAGCCCCACCACGGTGCGCTCGCGCTCGGCCAGGCGGGCCAGGGCGAGGTCGGCGGGAATCTCCTCCACGGTCCACCATTCGATGTCCTGCACCTTGCGCCCGGTGGAGTACACCTGCGTGCCGCCATCCACCGAGACGCGCCGCATGAAGGGCAGGTCGCCGGTTTCGGCAAAGGCGGGCGGGGGCACGTTCTTCAACCCTTCCTGGGCCGAGGGGGCGATTTCCTCGAAGCCGCGCGGGGTGCGCTGCACAAGGCGCGACACCTGCCCCTTCTCCACCAGCGGCGAGGCGGCCAGGAATTCGCCCACCTTGCCGGAGATGATCTTGGACAGCATCAGCACCGCCACGGGCCGCGCGCCGGTGGCCGCCTCGAACTGGGGCGGCAGGATGGGCATGAACAGGTCCAGCACCAGCCCGGTCTGGGTGGAACGGGCGTGCGAGAAGCGCATCTGCCCCGTTTCCAGCACCGCGCGGATGGCGGCCTGCTGGTCTTCGCCCAGCGGCACGGGGGTGGCGTCCGTGGAGATGTAGGTCTGGGCGCGGGTGTTCACGATGCGCCCGGACACGAAGTCGGAATAGGTGACGAATGTCCTGGCCCCTGTCCTGGTTTGTTCAGCAGCAGGCCCACGTCGCCTTCCAGCTGGTTCACCTCCGAGGCGAACAGCCGGAACAGGTCGGCGTTGATCAGCCGCGCCCCCTGCTCGGTCATGGAAGCCAGCCACAGGTGCACGGATTCCACGCGGGCCAGCGTGAGCACCGCCTGCCGCTGGGCGATGTCCGTCTCCAGCTTGTGCCGTGCGTCGGAGATGTTCCAGTAGGCCCCCACCGTGGCCGCCGCCACGGTGACCGCAAGCACCACGATGCCGAACCACAGAAGCCGTGAACGGCCGGCGGGTCTGTCGCGGTCCGGCGTACCTGTCGATGCGCTGTTCTCTGCCATGGGTCCTCCGCGAGCTATTGCATTCTTCTGGTGCCGGGGCCGCCCTTGATAGGGATGTGCGCCCACCGGTATTCTTCGTTTATGGAGTACTGCGGCACGTAGTGTCCGTAACGCTGGTGCGACAGCACGACATTGGAAAGATTGTCCAGCACGTAGGCGTCGCCCCCGGTGTAGACCACCAGTATGGCGTGGGCCAGCCTGCGGATGGAGTCCATCAGGATGACGATGCGCATGTCCGAAACAGGCACGCCAAGCTGCTTCAGGGCGAAATACTTGACGATGGCATAGTCCTCGCAGTCGCCCGACTTGCGCAGGAATTCGACGGGCGCCGCCCAGTAGTCCACCACCCCCCACACTTCGCTGTCCAGCCGGTAGGGCCACTGGTTGAACAGGGAATTCACGTTGCGCAACTTGTCCATGGTGGACAGGCCGCGCCATTCGGACCGCAGTTCGCCCCACAGGGCGTTGCGCCCGCCCAGGGCCCGTTCCGGGATCAGCCCCGGCGTCTTGCGGTCCACGTTCAGCACCCGGTCCCACTTGGGCAGGTTTTTCAGCGGCCCCCGGAACTCGATGGTGTTGAACAGCCGGATGCCGGTGGGACGCGCGGGGGCCGGGGCGGCCTG
>JALHHV010000431.1 GCA_022837365.1 Desulfovibrio sp.
AACAAGAAGCTGGCCAACGAGAGCTTCGTGGACAAGGCCCCCGCCGAGGTGGTGGCCAAGGAGCGCGCCCGCGCCGGTGAACTGGCCGACGCCAAGGCCAAGCTGGAGGCGTTGCAGCAGCGGTTCCGCGAGGCCATCGGCTAGCGGACGGGATGATTGCCGGGGAGGCGCCGCCTCCCCGGACCCCTCCGGCAAGGGGCCGCGCCCCTTGCAACCCTTTTTGGCCGTGTGTGGAGGCCGCCGTTGGCGCGCGTGCACGCCTTGTTCCGGTCGCGACGGAAATATTTCTGGACACGGCAAGCGCGCGAAAGGCATCCTCCTGCCGCCTGCGTGCGCGGATGTTACGCCGCGCCCCGCAGACCCGACCCATCAATGAAAAGACGCTGACGTGCGCTCACGCAGAACCACGGAGGAAGGATGAAGGTCTATCTCATCGGCGCGGGGCCCGGCGACCCCGGCCTGCTCACGCTCAAGGGCAAGCGCATCCTCGAATCGGCGGACGTCATCGTCTACGACTACCTCGCCAACGACGCGTTTCTTGCCTACGCCAAACCCGGCGCGGAAATCATCTACGTGGGCAAGAAGGGCGGCGACCACACCCTGTCGCAGGACGGCATCAACCGCCTGATCGTGGACAAGGCCAGGGAAGGCAAGACCGTGGCCCGCCTGAAGGGCGGCGACCCCTATATGTTCGGGCGCGGCGGCGAAGAGGCCGAGGAACTTCTGGACGCGGGCGTTCCCTTCGAGGAAGTGCCCGGCGTCACCAGCGCCGTGGCCGGTCCCGCCTACGCGGGCATTCCGCTGACGCACCGCTCCTACTCCTCGTCCGTGTCGTTCATCACCGGGCACGAAGACCCCACCAAGCCCGGCTCGGTGCACAACTGGAAGGCCCTGGCCGAAAGCGCCAGCACCCTGGTCTTCTTCATGGGCATGAAGAACCTGCCCGAAATCTCGCGCAAGCTCATCGAGGCGGGCATGCCCCCGGAAACTCCAGCGGCCCTCGTGCACTGGGGCACCACCGCCCGCCACCGCAGCCTGGTGGCCACCATCGCCACCCTGCCGGAAGAAGGCCCGAAGCACGGTTTCACCAACCCCTCGCTCATCGTGGTGGGCGGCGTGGTCAACCTGCACGACCGCCTGAACTGGTTCGAGCAGAAGCCCCTGCTGGGCAAGGGCGTGGTGGTCACCCGCGCCCGCGAGCAGGCCAGCGGCCTGGCCGAAGCCCTGCGTGAACTGGGCGCGGACGTGGTGCAGTTCCCCACCATCGAGATCATTCCCCTTGCCGACTACGCCCCGGTGGACGCGGCCATCCGCGAGCTTTCCGGCTATGACTGGGTGGTGTTCACCTCGGTCAACGGCGTGAAGCACTTCTGGAACCGCCTTGCCGCGTGCGGGCAGGATTCGCGCGCGCTGGCCGGGCGCAAGGTGGCCGCCATCGGCCCCGCCACGGCCGACGTGCTGCGCGCCAAGGGCATCGAGCCGGACTTCATCCCCGAAAAGTACGTGGCCGAAGGCGTGGTGGAAGGCATGCTGGCGCGCGGCATGGGCGGCAAGCGCGTGCTGCTGCCCCGCGCCCGCGAGGCGCGCGAGGTGCTGCCCGACGAACTGCGCAAGGCCGGGGCCGTGGTGGACGTGCTGCCGGTGTACGAAACCGTGCCCAGCACCGCCCG
>JALHHV010000432.1 GCA_022837365.1 Desulfovibrio sp.
TGTCAGACAACGGGGAAAGCGACTATCCCCCTCGTTCCAAACGCTGACGTGCCGCGCGCGCCCGGCGGGCACCCCCGGCTGCTGTTCTCCCGCGCGTCCGCACCAGCGGATCGGCAAAACCGGCAAAGAGCCTCCCAAGTCGCTGCCTACCCGCGTTTACCCTGCAAACACCATCCCGATGGGCACCGCAAGAATCCTGTCTCCCATGGGTATGGCTTCCTGACCGGTGTACACGACCACGCCCCGGACGAAGCGATCGCCCAGCGCGTCGCGCAGTGACGCCAGCCCCTTGATGTCGTGCGATGCCACGCTGGCGGCCAGCTTCACTTCCACGGCTGCCACGCGCCCGGCCCGGTCTTCCAGCACCACGTCCACTTCCTCGCCGCCTTGCGAGCGATAATGGTAGAGCGACACCGGATGTTCCGTCCAACTGCTCTGTTTCAGCAGTTCCCCGGCGACGAAGGATTCCAGGAGCCGTCCGGCCAGGATTGAATCGTCGGCCAGACGCGCCGCATCAGCGCCGCACAGATGGCAGGCCAGACCGGAATCGCAGACGTGGATCTTGGGCGACTTCACCAGCCGCTTGCTCAAATTGCTCGACCAGGCGGGCAGAAACCAAATGAGGAACAGCGCCTCCAGCAACGGGATATACCTGCCCAGAGTGCTGGCGGGCACGCCCACGCTCCGCGAAAGTTCGGCCTGGTTGTGCAACGTGCCGGAACGGACGCCAAGCAGACGCAACAGGCGGATCAACCCGCTGATATCCTGAATAGTTGCGATATCGCGCACATCCCGTTCCACCAGGGTGGTGATGTACGAGTCGAACCAGGCGGCGCGACGCCTGGGGCTGCTTCTGGCAAGCACCTCCGGGTACCCCCCCACGGCGACGGCTTCCAGGAGCGCGTCCCTGGTCAATGGAACCGGTGCGTTCCCGGACGGGAAATCCTTTTGGAACAGCGCGTGGATGAAGTCTTCCCGGACGCCTGCCATCTCCCCCTGCGAAAGCGGATACAGAGTCAATACTTCCATGCGGCCCGCCAGAGAGTCGGCAATGCCCGGCAAGGCCAGAATGTTGGCAGAACCGGTCAGCAGATAGCGTCCGGGGTGACGTTCGCGGTCAACATCCTCCTTGATGGCCAGCACCAGGGCGGATGCGCGTTGCGCCTCGTCGATGATCAAGGGCTTCTTCAACCCCTGCAGGAAGCCCGTCGGGTCATCCAGCGCCCCGGCCAGAGCGGTTGCCGAATCCAGGCTGATATATTGACGGCCATCGGTATCGACAGTTTTTTCGGCCAGTTGCTTCACCAGCGTTGTCTTGCCGGTTTGGCGGGCGCCCCGCAGGAAAACGACCGGAGTGTCGGACAAGGCTTCCAGCAGCCGGACATGTATCGTGCGCTTGTTCATGGTGTAAAATATGCCATCACGTGGGTGATTTTACAAGCCTACAGGACCAGATTTCCAACCGAACCGATGCAAGACCAATTCGGGCCTGGCGTTCCCGATCAACCCCGCAAAATCGAGAGAGCGGCAAGGTATTTCGTACCTTGCCGCTCTCTCGATTCCGAAATTTGGCGTCCCCAAGGGGATTTGAACCCCTGTCGACGGCGTGAAAGGCCGTTGTCCTGGGCCAGCTAGACGATGGGGACGCGCTGGCGCGCCGGTGGC
>JALHHV010000020.1 GCA_022837365.1 Desulfovibrio sp.
GTTTTTTGGTATAACCTATTGACTCCACCCGCATAGCGGGTGGGTTTTTGTTTCAGTCGCTTCGCTCCTTCAACTGGCTAAAGCCATACGCAAAAGCGCCCGGCCATACCGGCCGGGCGCTCTCTTCTCACATCAAGCCGCGTAGCGGCTAGAAACCGAAACCGTCGTCGCTGGCGCCGGAAGCGCCGAAACCGAAGGTATCGGGCACGCCGCCGCTGGTGTCTTCGGCGGGCGCATCGAACCCGGCGGCAGCGTCGCCACCCTCGGCGGCAGCGGCACCGGCGGCCACGGGCAGGGCCTTCAGGGCGTCCTTGACGGCGCGGGAAACGATGTCCTTCACGCTGGACTCGATTTCCTTCTCGTCAATGGCCACCTTGCCGTTGAAGGGAGCCAGCTCCTTCTTCAGGTTGGCGATGTCGCCGTTCAGGCCCTGCACCTTCTGCTCGGACTGGCCGAGCTTCTTCTCGAGGTCGGCGGCCTGGCCCTTGAAGGGGGTCAGTTCCTTCACCTGGGCTTCAAGCCCGGCGATGGCGTCTTCCTGTTCGGCCACGGTGGCCTTCAGGGCCGCGATCTTGTCCAGCACCACGCTGATGCCGGCCAGTTCGGCGGCGGAAATGGGCTGAAGGGACACGTTGTCGCCAAGGCGGCCACATTGCTTCTTCACCCAGTCGTCGTAATTGCCTTCGGCTTCGCCGCACTGCATGAACGCGGGGTTCTGGCTGTACAGCCAGCCCTTGGCCATGGGGGACACGGCGGCTTCCTCTTCGGTGGCCAGGGCGCGCTGGGCAAGGTAGCCCAGCAGGTCGGACACGTCGGCACCGGCTTTCCCGGCGACCAGGCCGAGAACGGTTTCCATCTTGAACACTCTGCGACCTTCGTCAGACATTGCAGCCTCCTGATATCGGAAGAATGACTTCTCGGTTCGTTGTTCCGGCCGGGCGCGCACCCTCGCGCGCCGCCTTCTCTGCCGCTAGCGGCGGCCCATGGCGCGCACGTAGGTGAGCGCGGCGGTACGGTACACAAGGTGGCCGAGCTTCGACCACGGCAGGTAGGCGAACAGCATCCACACCGCCACAAGGTGCAGGTAGTACATGCTGTACGCGACCGGAGCGATGCCCGCGAGGCGGAGCAGTTCGCAGAGCACGCCGGTGACGGCCACAACCCAGATGACGCCCAGCAGGTACCAGTCGTAGTAGCTCGAACCGGTCTTCATGGGGTCCAGGGCCCTGCGGCGCACCGTGAGCACGGCGAGGCCGATCAGCAGCATCACCGCGCCGATGTTCGCCAGGATCTTGACCGGGAAGGTCAGGGGCATGGGCGTGTGGATCTCGATGGCCGGAATCACCTTGCCGCCCCAGTGCCCCACGGCCACCACGCCCGTGACGATGGCCAGGATGATGAAGGCGTACATGAGGGTCATGTGCCCCACCTTGCGGTCGGACTTGTCCGCGCCGCAATCCTTGAACTTGGAGTGGGTCACCACTTCCTCGAGGATCACGTCGATGAGGTGCAGCGTCCAGTGCTTGGTCTTGCCGAGCATCATGGTACGCCCCTCGGGCTGGAACGAAGCGAGAAGGTTCTTGGTCCCCTTCCACAGGATGCCCACCGCCGTGAAGAAGGTGAGGATGAAGATGGGGTCGATGGTGAAGTCGCCGGGGAACAGCTTGCCGTACACGATTTCGCCTTCGGGGAAGACGGAACCGTTCACGCCGGCCATGATCATCCACACCACCGCCCACAGGATGGCGGGAATGGCGATGAGGATGGGCAGATACTGGGGCGAGGACAGCCACTTGCCCACGATGGAGGGCTGGGTGAGCCGCGCGTAGGTCATGTTGCGCAGGGCGGCCAGCAGGTCGCCGGGCTTGGCGCCGCGGGGACACAGGTCGGAGCAGGTGCCGCAGTTGTGGCACAGCCAGATGTCCACGTCGGTCAGCAGCTTGTCCTTCAGGCCCCACGAGGCCCAGACCATCTCCTTGCGGGGATAGGGGTTGTTCGTGGGGGAGATGGGGCAGGCCACGCTGCAGGTGGCGCACTGGTAGCACTTCTTGAGCGATTCGCCACCGACTGCCTGCAGTTCTTTGACGAACTCAAGATCGGGTTGAATCCTGACGGGTTGAGCCATGTTCCATCTCCTCCTAGTACCCCTTGAACGGGTTCGGACCCTTCTCAAGGATCATGTTCATGAAGTCCTCGATCACGCCGGGGAGCTTGTCGTACTCGTCAATGGCGACTTCGTACTGCTCCACGCGGTCCGGTTCCACGCCAAGGCGGTTCAGCGTCTCGGCAATGTTCTCCTTGCGGCGCTTGCAGATTTCCGACCCCTTGACGAAGTGGCACTGGTAGTCGTCGCCGTACTTGCAGCCCAGCATCATCACGCCGTCGATGCCCTTGGACATGGCGTCGGCAACCCAGATGGCGTTGACCGAGCCAAGGCAGCGCACGGGAATGACGCGCACGTACGGGCTCCAGTGCTTGCCGCGCAACGCGGCCATGTCCAGCGCGGGGTAGGCGTCGTTCTCGCAGGCCAGGATGACCACGCGGGGGCCGCCCTTCTTCATGTCCGGCGGCACGTTGATCTCGCGGATCATGGAGCCGATCTGGTCGATGTTGTAGTTGGCGAAGGAGATGACGCGCTCGGGGCAGGCGCCCATGCACGTGCCGCAGCGGCGGCAGCGGGCCGGGTTCGGCTTCGGCGTGCCCTTTTCATCGTCGTCCAGCGCGCCGAAGGGACATTCCTCGGTGCAGCGCTTGCACTGGGTGCAGCGGACGAAGTTGAACAGCGGGTACGACAGGTCGCCCGAGCGGGGATGCACCGAAACGCCCCGGTTGGAGGACTCGATGCACTGGATGGCCTTCATGGTGGCGCCCACGGCGTCTTCCTCGGCCGCGTCCAGCATCATGGGCTGGCGCACGCAGCCGGCGGCGTAGACGCCCGTGCGGCGGGTCTCGTAGGGGAAGCAGATGTAGTTCGAGTCGGCGTAGCCCTCGAACAGTTCCAGGTCCGGGAAGGCCGGGCCCTGGCGGTAGTCGAAGTTGACGATGGGGTCCTTGGCCGTGGCCGGCACGATGCCGGTGGGCAGCACCACCATGTCCACGTTGATCTCGATGTCGTCGCCGATCAGGGTGTTGTCGCACAGCACGTTCAGGCTGCCGTCGGCGGCCTGGGTGACGGAGCGGATGTCCGCCTTGGACATCATGACGCCCAGGCGGTCCTGCGCGGCCTTGTAGAACCGCTCGTGGATGCCCTGCACCACCATGCTGTCGTACAGGATGAACGCCTGCGCGCCGTCGAAGGCGTCGCACACGTAGCCGGCCTGCTTCAGGGCCACAACGCTGCTGATGGCGTTGGAGATGGGCAGGTGGCGCACACTTTCGTGGTCCTTGACCACCGGGGCGGCGGCTTCGCCTTCCGCCGGGGCGGGGGCTTCGGCCGGGGCCTCGGGCGCGCACAGTTCGGCATAGGGGTCGGCCGGTTCGGCCAGGGCGGTGTTCAGGATGAAGGCCACGCGGCGGGCCTTGACGCCCCCGTTCTTGGCCATCTTCTCGAACTCGGCGGCGGTGACCACGTTCTGCAGGCTGCCGTAGCCGAAGGGTTCGAGCACCTTGGTGTCCTGCGGCTGCCAGCCGGTGGCCAGCACCACGGCGCCCACCTTCACTTCCTGTTCGCCGGAAGCAAGGGCGATGGTGGCGGTGAAGTCGCCGGGCTGGCCGGACAGCTTGGTCAGCGTGGCCTTGGTGTACACGGTGATGTTTTCGTCACCCTGCACGGCGGCGATCTTCTTTTCGATGCCGGTCTCGTGCACGTCGGTGTACGGGTGGACGAGCGGCACGGTCTTCAGCAGGCCGAGCGCGCGGCCGCCCAGGACTTCGTCCTTTTCCACCAGCACCACTTCGTGCCCGGCCAGCGAGCCGTTGACGGCCGCGGTAAGGCCGGTCCAGCCGCCGCCCAGCACCAGGATGCGGCGCACGCCCTCGGAGGGCGAACCGTCGGGCGCGGTGGTTTTCTGCAGGCGGACGACGCCCATGTTCACGTAGTCGGTGACCAGCAGTTCAAGCAGTTCGGGGGCCGCTTCGGGGTCGGCCAGCGAGCCGTCGGGGTTCTTGTAGCTCATCACGCCCTGCTCGCGCAGGTTCACGCGGTCGACGAGCACATTCTCGAACTCGTAGAGGTCCCAGTCCACGCGGGGGGAAGCCCCGCACAGCAGCACGCCGTCCAGCCCTTCTTCCTCGATGTCGGCAGCGATCTCGTCGCGCGCCTTCTTGTCGGCAAGGACGGGAAAGACCTTGCAGACCGGCGTGAGATCGCCCCATTTGCCGCCCACGGTGTCGGCAAGGGACTCAAGGTCGAGACCGCCGCCGATGCTCGACTGGTCGAAATAGACGCCAATTTTGGTGGCCATTCTGTATTACCTCCCTCTCACCGTTTGAATCGCCTTCAGGGCGGCGCTGGTGCCGGACTGGGCGGTGCGCATCACGTCGAGCGGCTTCTGGGCGCACCCGGCGGCAAAGATGCCCTTTTCCTCGCCGCCGACGATGAAGCCTTCCTCGTCGACGGGCACGTCGAAGGGCAGCTTCTGGCCGGCAAGGCTGGGCTGCATGCCGGTGGCCAGCACGACGAGGTCGTAGCGGTGCTTGCGCTTTTCGCCCTTCACCGCGTCTTCCACCTCGACGATGACGTCGCCGGTGGCGGCGTCTTCCTCGACGCCCGCGACCTTGCCCTTGACCAGGGCGATCTTTTCGTCCGCCTTCACCTTGCGCAGGAACTTGTCATAGCGGCCAGGGGTGCGCAGGTCGATGTAGTACACCGTCACTTCCGCGTCGGGGTACTGCTCGCGCACGTACAGGGCCTGCTTGAGGGAGGCCATGCAGCAGATGTAGGAACAGTAGTTCAGATGGTTCTGGTCGCGCGAGCCCGCACACTGCACGAAGGCGACCTTCCTGGGGGCCTTGCCGTCGGACGGGCGCTTGATCTGCCCGGCGGTGGGGCCGCTGGCCGAGGCCAGGCGCTCCAGCTGCATGTTGGACACGCAGTTGGCGAACTTACCCGCGCCCAGGTTGGAAAGCTTCGTCACGTCGTACGGCTTCCACCCGGTGGCGACCACGATGCTGCCCACATTCAGCTCGATGTCGCGGGGGGCTTCGTTCATGTCGCAGAAGGCGCTCTTGCCGACCTTCAGCTCGTCGGCGCGGGAAAGCGCGGCCTTGTCGAGCACGAAGCGGCTGGGGAAGGCGAAGGGCACGCTCATGTACAGCGGCTTGCGTTTGGCGAGGCCCAGTTCGAACTCGTTGTCGACGTCGCTTTCAAGGGAGGAGGCGAGCAGGGAAAGATCGGCGCTGCTCGGCACGGTGCCGCGCGGCTCGATGTGCACCTTGACGGTGTAGTTGCCGGCGTCGCCGGACACGGCGGTCACTTCCGCCTGGGTGAAGAACTTGATGCGGGGGTTCTTCTTGATGCGCTGGAACTGGATTTCCAGGCCGCAGGAGGGAGGGCAAAGCTTGGGGAAATACTTGTTCAGCTGCGCAACCCGCCCGCCAAGAAATGGTGTTTTCTCGACGATGTACACTTCATAGCCGACTTCCGCGGCTTCAATGGCGGCCGTAAGTCCGCTGAAACCGCCTCCGACGACGAGTATGGAGTTCGACATTCTCGCTATCCTCCCTACAGTTTATCGGGCCTTCGTCAAAACGGCCTAAGCCCAGACAATAAGGCATGCTTACTGCCCCGGCTTAGGCCGTCCGGGTGAAAGGAGAAAGGGGCGGCTGCGGCTTGCCGCAACCGCCCCCGAGGTCACCTATTCGGTGGGAATGATCTGGTAGTAGGGCTTCTTGAAGATCTTCGTTTCACCCTTCTTCGCATCATGCTTGGAGTTCACGAAGCACTTCCACTTGGAGTCGTCGAGGCCCATGAAGTCGGCACGGTAGTAGAAGCCGGGGTAACGGGACTCTTCACGGAAGCGGATGTGCTGCATGTGCAGGCGCACGGTCCACAGACGGTGGTAGTTTTCCCAGCAGCGCAGCAGTTCGTGCAGGTCGCGAGCGGCCAGCTTGAGGGAGTCTTCTTCCAGCATGTCCATGAGCGCGAAGCCGGTGTCCAGCGCCGCAGCGGAGGTGGTGTAGTAGGTACCGCAACCACCGCCGTATTCGTCGGTGCACTTCACGAGGCGCATCATGAAGTTCTTGGGGCTGATGTAGGTCGGGTTCACCACCGGGTCGGTGGAGGCGTCCTTGCCGGCCAGGTAGTTGAAGTAAGGACGGTAGATGAGCTGCTTCAGCTCTTCGGCCGTTTCCTTGATGGCGGGCTTGAAGTCCTTGTGGTCGATGCACCAGCGGACCATCTGCTTGCCGCAGATACGGCCTTCGGCGTGCGAACCGGAGGAGAACTTGTGGCCGGAAGCGCCCACGCCGTCGGCGCAGGTCCACAGGCCCATGACGGTGGTCATGCGGTTGTAGACCTTGCCGTTGTCCGCGCGCACCTTGTAGTCTTCGGGCACCCAGGCTTCGTCCGGACCGGACACCCAGATACCGCAGCAGCCGGAGTGCGAGCCGAGCAGGTAGGGTTCGGTGGGCATGATTTCCGAGCCGCGTTCTTCGGGCTGGATGTTCATGCAGGCCCACAGGTTGGCCTGACCCACGCACATGTCGAGGAAGTCTTCCCAGGCTTCGGACTCGAGGTGCTTCTGCTGTTCGGGGGTCATGGTGGCGAAGGTGTTCTGCAGGGCGGTCTTGGTGTCCATGTAGATGGGACCGCGACCTTCGCGCATTTCGCGAAGCATCATGTGGTTACGCAGGCAGGTCGGGATGACGTGGCCCTTGGCGTAGCCGCGATCTTCGTAGGGCTTCAGCATCGCGCGGTTGGTGGCGCAGTAGTCTTCACCCTTGTAGTTGGTGGCCTTGGCCTTGAACAGCAGGAACCACGCGCCGACCGGGCCGTAACCGTCCTTGAAGCGGGCGGGCACGAAGCGGTTTTCCATCATGGTCATTTCGGCGCCGACCTGGGCACACATGGTGTAGGTCGAACCGGCGTTCCACACGGGGTACCAGGCGCGGCCCATGCCTTCACCAGTGGAGCGGGGCTTGTACACGTTCACCGCGCCGCCGCAGGCAACCATCATCGCGTTGGAGCGGAAGATGTGCACTTCGTTGGCGCGCAGGTTGAAGCCCACGGCGCCGGCGATGCGGTTTTCGGTGTTGGCGTCGAGCAGCAGCTTCACGATGAAGATACGTTCCATGATGCGGGCTTCGCCAAGGGCGTTCTTGGCCGCTTCGGCCACGATGCACTTGTACGATTCGCCGTTGATCATGATCTGCCAGCGGCCGGAGCGCACGGGCTCGTCGCCGTTGCGCAGCGACTTGCCGGCGGCCTTGGCCTGGCCACCGTCGAGGTTGTGGCCGTGTTCGTCCTTGATCCAGCAGGGCAGGCCCCACTCTTCGAACAGGTGCACGGAGTCGTCGACGTGACGGCCAAGGTCGAAGATGAGGTCTTCGCGCACGAGGCCCATCAGGTCGGTGCGGACCATGCGCACGTAGTCGTCGGCGGGGTTCTTGCCGAGGTACGTGTTGATGGCCGACAGGCCCTGCGCCACGGCGCCGGAGCGCTCGAGGGTGGCCTTGTCCAGCAGCATGATCTTCAGGTCGGGAGCGTACTTGTCAGCCCAGCGAACGACTTCGAACGCGGTGCCGCAGGCGCCCATACCACCGCCGACGATGAGAATGTCGACGTCATGTTCCTTCACGATGGGATCGGCGATGGCCACACCCTTCGGCTGTTCCTTAACGGGAATCATCGGCATAGCTAAATCTCCTTATCGCAATGACTTGCGGTGGGTTCCGGACTAGCGGTTGCCGCCTTCGCAACCGGTTTCATACCAGCACTGGCTCAGATCGGCGTCGCTGATCGCGGCCTTCTCGCCCAGGGCGACCTTGGGAGCGATGAGGGCGGTCTCGGTGAACAGCAGTTCGTTTTCGAGGTCGCCAGCTTCGGGCTTGCCGTCGAAGGGCTTGATGGAGCCTTCAGGGGTGGTACGAATGGGGAACTTGAAGCGCTTCACATTCCCGTTGCGGAACTTGACGGTCCACATGATGGAGTCGGCCGAGCGCATGGGGATGCAGGTGCCGCCCATGGGCGCGAAGTCGGCGTAGGGGCGGGCCGTGATGGCGCCCTGGGGGCAGATCTTCACGCAGGAGTAGCATTCCCAGCAGGCTTCGGGCTCCTGGTTGTAGGCCTTCATGGCCTCGGGGTCGAGGATCATGAGGTCGTTGGGGCAGATGTACATGCAAGCGGTCTTTTCGCCACCCTTGCAGCCGTCACACTTGGACGGGTCAACATAAGTCGGCATACCTTATCCTCCAACTCAGCGAATTAAGGGGTTATACCTTGTCAGCCTCAACCCATGCGGATCCCACCATCATGTCGATGGAGGCTGAAAAAGCAGGTTCGGGAGCCTGCCTTTTCGGACTGCATCGCCGCCTGGCGGCCTAATCGTGTTGCTTGTGACCGATTTAACAATGTGGCCCGATAGTGTCAAGCAACTTGTTCAAACCCTTCACAAGGATACGCCATCGCACTGTTTTTTCGGGATTTATTCGGCTTTTTCACCACGTTGCCGCCACCCGTGGGGGCCGGGCCCGCCGCACTGCCCCTTGCGGTGTATCGTGAAGCAGGCAGAGTTTCAAGACCGTCCGCCGCCGATTCCCGGCCTTTTATCCATTTTTTCACGAAAGACCGTTCGGAACGGGTTTCCCGCGATGAAGGATCGAACCGATTCCGGACCAGAATTCCCGGCTATGACTGTTCAAACAAGCAGTTACATGGCGCCGCGACACCAGAGGGACGGGTTTGTGACGGTATGCGCATGCCGCCAAAATGTCACGCGGGCGCGGCCCGCCGCCGCAAGGTACGGGCGGGACGAGCCCGTGCTCCCTACGTAACCATCTTGAATTACAGGTATCACAGCCGTCACCGCATCCCGGCCGAGCATGTGCGCCCTGTCTCAAGCAGGTGACGCCGCGCGCGCGGCCACGGCCGCCGCTTCCCCGGGGGCATCCCCGGGCCTTGCCACTTGCCGAAGAACACGTTTCGGGCTAGGTGGTACGCCACATCACCATCCCAACACAGGTTCCCCCATGCACGACACCAACGATTCCCCGTCCGGCCATCCGGAACGGGATGCCGCGTCCCAGCCGGAGCGCTTCGAACAGCCTGAACGGTCCGAGCGGTCCGCCCGTCCCGACAGGCCCACCCGCCCGCCCCGCCCCGGCCAGGGCCGCCCCTCTTCCGGCCAGTCACTGGTCGAGACCATCATGGAACTCGACCGGGACATCATCCGCCTGCTGGCCAAGCGCGCCCGCCTCTTCCAGAAGGTGCGCGGCAGCCGCCGTCCCGGCGTGTCCTCCGCCCCCGCGCGCGACACCGTGGCCGAAAAGCAGCTGCGCGAGGCGTGGGAAAGCGCCGCCGCGCGCGTCAGCCGCGACCCGCGCTTCGTGCGCCAGTTGTTCGCCCTGCTGCAGGAAGTGGAAATCCAGGAGCGCAGCCCCGAAGGCGAGGTGCGCCCCAGCTTCAACCTGGCCCCGCCGCGCCGCCCGGTCTCCATCAATATATATGGACCGCTGGCGGCCCGCCCCACCCGGCTGTGGGTGGCGCTGGCCGCCGCCGCCGGTGCCGAGGCCGTCCTCGGAGACGGCGGGGGGGGCGACGGGGGCGGGGCCATGCTGGGCGACCACCTGATCGACGCCGTGAAGGCGCTGAACCAGGCGGGCGCGCACCTGTCGTGGGAAGGCGACGCCACCGTGCGCAGCAAGGGCGGCGACGCCCTGGACTTCACCGACAAGGTCATCTACGCGGGCGACGATTCCCTGAATTTCCACCTGCTGGCCGCGCTGTCCCTTGGAGCCGTCGGCAAGGTCAAGTTCACCGGCGGCCCGGCCCTGAAGATGACCGACACCACCGCCCTGCGCCAGTTCCTGCCGCAGCTCGGCGCGCGCCTGGCCCCCGTGGTCCCCAAGTCGTCCGGCCTGCCGGTGCGTCTGGAATGTTCCGGCGTGCTGCCCGACGAGGCGCGCATCCCGGCCGAACTGCCCGCCGACGCGCTGACCGCGCTGCTGCTGGCCGCCCCGTTCTGGAACGCCGCCATCACCCTGCACTGTGCCGACCACCCGGACGCCGCCTCCTGCATCGCCGAGGTGCTGCCCCTGCTCAGGGCCTGCAAGGCCGACGTGACCACGCTGGGCGAAACCGGCGAGGCCGCCCTGTCGGTGCGCATCGCCCCCACGGCCAGGCTGCGCGTGCCCAAGGCCCCGGCCATGGGCATCGATCCGCTGGTGGCCGCCGTGATGCTGGCCATGCCCGCCTTCACCGGCGGCGAGGCCCGGCTTTCCGGCGCCTGGGATGCTGCCCAGCCCCATGCCGCTCAGGTGCTGGACCTGCTGCGCGCCTCGGGCCTCGTGGTCACCGCCGACGCCAAGGGCGTGGCCGCCAGACCCGCCATGAAGCCCTCGGTGCAGGCCGCGCCCGCGCCCACCGCCCCGCTGGACGCCTCCGCCCTGCCCCTCGACTACGCCCCGCTGGCGCTGGCCCTGGCCGCCGCCACGGCCCGCGCGGCCAAGGTGGACGTGGTGCCCGCGCCGCTCCTGCCCGAAGGGGTGGACGAAGTGACGGCCGCCGGTTCCAGGGCCCCGGCCAATGGTTCACCCTGGGCCAGCCCCACGGCGGCCTGGACGTTCGGCCTGGCGCTGGGCGCGCTGCTGCGCCCCGGCCTGCACCTGTCCAACCCCGGCAACGTGACCGAACTGATGCCGGGCTTCTGGGCGCTGTACAACGGCCTGCCCTCGCCCGAGAACGCCCCGCGCAAGCCCAAGGAGCAGAAGGATGACGGCGCCAAACCCGCTCGACGACGCATCATTGCCGAATAGCATCCCCGAGCTGGAGGCCCAGATGGCCCTGCTCGAGGAGGAACGCCGCGCCTGCGAGGCCACCGTGCGGCGCCTGAGCGAGTCCGAGCGCCCCGGCGAGGGCATCTTCTTCGCGCAGGAAATCCACGAGGCGCGCCAGCGCAAGCTGCAACTGGAAGTGCAGAAGGAGTTGCGGCGGGTGCGCATCAACCGCCTGCGGCTGGACGCCAATTCCATGTTCTAGTTCATGACCCGCCGGGGGAGGCGACGCACCGCGCGTCGCCTCCCCCGCGCCGTTCGCGGTCCGCCGCCGGCTTCGCGCCGGACCGCCCGCAGCACCGATCAACCGCCGAGGTCACAGCATGTCGCTCATCTCCCAGCAGATTTCCGGGTACCTTGAACGTTCGTCGTGGATCCGCAAGATGTTCGAGGCGGGCATCGCCCTCAAGCAGCAGTACGGCGAAGAGGCCGTGTGCGACTTCAGCCTGGGCAACCCCGACCTGCCCGCCCCGCCCGCCGTGGCCCAGGCCCTGCGCGAACTGGCCGACCACGCGGGCGAACCCTTCGCCTTCGGCTACATGCCCAACGGCGGCTATCCGTGGGCGCGGGCGAAGCTGGCCGCGCATCTTTCGCGGGAGCAGGGCGTGGACCTGACCACCGACGACGTGGTGCTCACCTGCGGCGCGGCGGGCGGGCTGAACGCCTTCCTGCGCGCGGTGCTGGAACCCGGCGACGAAGTGCTGGCCGTGTCCCCGTTCTTCGTGGAGTACGGCTTCTACGTGGCCAACCACGGCGGCATCTTCCGCACCGTGGGCTCGAAGCCCGACACCTTCGCGCTGGACGTGGCCGCCATAGAGGCCGCCATCGGCCCCAAGACGCGCGCGCTCATCGTCAACTCGCCCAACAACCCCACCGGGGTCATCTACAACCGGGCGGAACTGACCGAACTGGCGGCGGCGCTGGGCCGCGCATCGGCAAGGCACGGGCGGCCCATCTTCCTCATCTCGGACGAGCCGTACCGCTTCCTGTCCTACGATGGCGACGAGGTGCCCTCGCTGCTGCCCCTGTACCCGCACGCGGTGGTGGTCAGTTCGTTCTCCAAGAACCTTTCGCTGGCGGGCGAACGGCTGGGCTACATCGCCCTGTCCCCGCTGATGGAAGGCCGGGGCACGCTGACGGCCGCGCTGCTGCTGACCAACCGCATCCTCGGCTTCGTGAACCCGCCCGCCGTGGGCCAGCACCTGATGGCAAAGGCGCTGGGCTCGCAGGTGGACGCAGGCATCTACGCCCGACGCCGCGACCTCATGGCGCGCATCCTGCGCGACGCGGGGTATGAATTCCAGATGCCCGCCGGGGCGTTCTACTTCTTCCCCAAGGCACCGGGCGGCGACGACGTGAAATTCGTCAACCGGCTGATGGAAGAGAAGGTGCTGGCCGTGCCCGGTTCCGGCTTCGGCGGGCCGGGGCATTTCCGGCTGACCTTCTGCGTGGGCGAGGATGTGATCGC
>JALHHV010000433.1:0-1655 GCA_022837365.1 Desulfovibrio sp.
AACATCGCCAAGGCCGAGCCGGAGGCCATGTCGCGCGCCATCCGCTTTGCCGGGTGGACGCTGGACACGGTGCCCCGCCACCTGGTGGCCCCGGACGGGGTGGTGGTGAACCTGAGCGGCGCGGAATACCGCCTGCTGCGGGTGTTCCTGACGTATCCCAACAGGGTGATGAGCCGCGACCAGTTGCTGGACCTGACCCAGGGCCGCGCGGCGGAAGCCTTCGACCGGTCCATCGACGTGCTGGTCAGCCGCCTGCGCACCCGACTGCGCGACAACGGGCGCGAGCCGCAGATCATCAAGACCGTGCGCGGCGACGGCTACTACCTGGCCACCGACGTGGAACGCGACGCCGAAACCGGCGACGCCCCGGCCGACGCATGAGCCCCGCCGCCGTCCCCCCCGCCGTACGCCCGCCGTTTCCCGGAGCGCGGCTGCTCTCCGCCCTGCCCCCGCGCACCCTGCGCGGCCGGGTGGTGCTGGTGCTGGTGTGCGGCATCGTGCTCATCCAGATCGTCAGCATGCTGTACGTGGTCACCCGCGGGGGACCGTTCGTCTACAGTTCCGTGGCCCGCCAGGCGGCCATGCGCCTTGCCGGGCAGGCCCTGGTGCTGGACGCGGCCCGGCCCGAGGCCCGCGCGGACATGATCGGCCAGATGGCGCAGGGCGCCAGCCGCATCGCCATGACCACCACCCCGCCCGCCTCCGCCCCGGCCGACATATCCGACTGGGCCGCCGACGTGTATTCCTCCATTTTCGCGGACCACCTGCGCGGGCTGCTGGCCCCGGACATGCAGCTGGTCTGCCGGGTGGACGGCATCGCCCGCGACGTGGGACGCCGCCCGCCGCCGCCCCCGGGCCGCATCGACGACGGCCACTACGACATCGGCTACACCGTGGGCGTGCGCCTGCGCGACGGCATGTGGGCCGTGTTCACCCACGTGCTGCCCGAGGGCAACCGGCCGTGGATACCCGAACCCATGCTGTGGGACCTGGGCTGGCGCATCGTGGGCGTGGCCCTGCTGGGCCTGGTGGTGGTGGGCTGGATGACCCGCCCCCTGCGCATGCTGGCCGACGCCGCCGACGAGTTCGGCGCGGGGCTGGTGCGCGCCCCCCTGCCGGAGCGCGGCCCGCTGGAAATCCGCCGCGCGGCCCAGGCCTTCAACCGCATGCAGGACCGCATCCGCCAGTTCGTGGACGAACGCGGACGGCTGCTGGCCGCCATCTCGCACGACCTGCGCACCCCGGTCACCCGCATGCGCCTGCGCGCGGACCAGATGGAGCCGCCGGAACTGCGCGAACGATTTCTGGCGGACCTGGACGAGATCCGGGACCTGCTCTCCACCACCATCGACTTCGTGCGCAGCACCGACAGCCGCGAAGCCACGGCCTCCGTGGACGTGACCGCCCTGCTGGAAAGCCTGGCGGAAGACTGCCGCGACCTCCATATGGGGCAGACGGGGCATGCGGGGCCGCCACAGTCGCGCATCACCCTGCACGGCACCGCCGAAGGACGTCCCACGCACATCCAGGCCCAGCCCCTGGCGCTGAAGCGCTGCCTGTCCAACCTGCTGGAAAACGCGGTGCGCTACGGCGGCGGGCAGGTGGACATCGAGGTGCGGGACGCGGACGACATGCTGTCCGTGGCCATCCGCGAC
>JALHHV010000433.1:1698-2146 GCA_022837365.1 Desulfovibrio sp.
GCGGCCTTGGCCTGTCCATCGCCCGCAACATCGCCCGCCAGCACGGCGGCGACATCACCCTGGCCAACCGCGAGGGCGGCGGACTGGAGGCGCTGGTGCTCCTGCCCCGCGCGCGCCACGCCGCGCAATAGCCCCCCCCGGCGCACCACCCGGTATTCCCGTCCGCCGCCCCACCGTCCCGTGGTTCACGCAGCTTCCGTCAAGTCGGCCCCCCCAAAACGGTATCGCCCCGCCCTACCGCCCCGTGTTTCACGCCGGGGCGATTACCTCCCGCGTGGCCGCAGCTACCGGATATCATGCGTAATCCGGAATACGGCACTCAACATGCATTTTCCGTTAGAATGTGCCGCGCTGCCATCCCCCGGAAAATACTTTATAATTTCACCTCGCGCGCTAACCTCTCCGGCATGACTTGCCGATGAAACACAGAGGGGCTGCATCATCAGGG
>JALHHV010000434.1 GCA_022837365.1 Desulfovibrio sp.
GCGCGAATACCCCGCGAACCCGGCCCAAGCCCTTGGCGCGGAGCGGGAAATGATGCATGATGACAACGGACCAGCAGCCATCGGATGCCCCGCCCCCCACCGGCAAACGCTCGACCGCCCCCCGTCGTCTGTCACGAGCGGACGCCAAACCGGGCCGCCCCTTTTCCGGGGCGCTCGCACGGCCCCGAAAGCCCCGCAGCCGCCGGGTAGCCCAGAAGGTTGTCATGACGTCCGAGCAGTCCCCCGCCCCCCCCTCCAACTCCTCTCCCCCCACGCCGCCCACCGCACTGGGCGCCGACCACGTCTCCGCGCGCATCCACGCCAAGCTCTCCGACTACACCCGCTACAACTTCACCGCGCGGCAGATCTGCGCCTTCAACGTGTTCTTCGACCTGGCGCAGGAATTCGACGCCCTGCCCGACCTGTACGCCCTGGCCGTGCTGGTGCCGCGCATCCTGTTCGACATGCAGGCGGAACTGTACGTGCTCGACGCCTCGGGCAATCTGGTGCGGCGCAACCCGGACATGCCCCCGTTCGCGGACAATCCGCCCCAGCGCGACCACCTGGCCGAGGGGCCGCACATGCAGGACGGGCAATACCGCATCCCCGTACGCGGCCGCCATGCCGACCGGGAAAGCCTGCCCTTCACCCCCGTGGGCGACGTGCTGGGCATGATGGTGCTGCACCCCGCCGCGCCGCTCACCGGACACGACCGCTTCTACTACGAAAAATACGCCAACCGTGTGGGCTTCCAACTGCACAACCGGCTGCTGCAAATGAAGAACCGCGAACATATCCGGTTCATCCGCAGCCTGGTGCACGACATCGGCCACAACGTCATCGTGCCCAACATGTACTTCAAGCTGCTGTTCCGGCAGTTGGAAGGCAAGATACAGGCCATGGGCGAACTGCGCGAAACCCTCAGCGCGGGTGGGCGCATGCCCAGCGGACCGGAGGCCGAGGCCATCCGCCAGTTGGGCTACCTGCACGAACGGCTGGACGAGCAGTACCGCGAGATCTACCGCCACTTCCTGCAATCCAGCCTGTTTCTGGAAACGCTGTTGCGGCAGAGCCACTTCGACCAGGGGCACTACGTGCTCCAGAAGACGGAGATCGACATCGCCCAGCGCGTGGTGCTGCCGCAGCTCGAGCGCTTCCGGTCGCGGCTGGAGGAAAAGGGCATCGAGGTCCGCATGGACATACGCCCGGAATGCGAGCACGTGCGCGTTTCCGCCGACGTGGGGCTGATCAGCCAGGTGCTGGCCAACCTGCTGTCCAACGCGGTCAAGTACACCCGCCCCACACCGGGTTTCCTCCGCCAGGCGGTGCGCTGCCGCATCTGCCGCGTGCCCGACGCCTTCGGCGCCGGACGTCACGGCGCGCGGGTGGAGGTGTTCACCACCGGGCCCGCCGTGTCCGCCGAGGACGCGCCCCACCTGTTCGAACCGGACTTCCGGGGTTCCAACACCCATGGCGAATACGGCACCGGGCACGGCCTGCACTTCGTGCGCGAAATCGTGGACCTGCACGGCGGCCGTGTGGGCTACGAAGCGCAGGAAGGCGGCAACGCCTTCTACCTTCTGCTGCCCTGCGACGCCCCGGCCCTGAGTTGAGCCGCCCCCGGACCGAAGCTCCCCCCAACGGACCCGGCCTGA
>JALHHV010000435.1 GCA_022837365.1 Desulfovibrio sp.
ACTGGAATTGTTTGTGGAACGGCTGAAGGCCCTGATGCAGTTGCCCGCCGTGGACCTGCTGGACCGCGCCCGCGTGCTCTCCGCCCTGACCGTGGCCGAGCACCGCCTGCGCCGCCTGCGCGCCGAGTGCGCATCCAGTGCGCCCAATGCGCCCGGTGCGTCTGACGCGCCCGTCGCCGTGGCGTAGGGGCCCACGCGGGCGCATTCGGGCGCATTCCCCCCATTCCCCCGCTTCCTTCATGGCCGCATGGGGCCCACGGATGCTTCCCGGCCCGCCGTGCGGTTGCGCACGCATCCGCGCGTGCACGCCGGTATCCGCCTCCTGCGGCGTGTGACGCGCCAAAAAGGAAGGCCGCCCCCGCGAACGGGAGCGGCCTCGAAATCAGGCGGAAACGAAACCTACTTGATGATCTTGAACTCGCCGCGGCGGTTCCACGGCGGGGCGTTCTTCGCCGTAGCTGATCATTTCCAGCTGACCGGCGTTCACGCCGGACATCACCAGGTACTCGTAGGCGGCGCGGGCGCGACGTTCGCCGAGGGCCAGGTTGTATTCCTGGGTGCCACGTTCGTCGCAGTGGCCTTCCACCAGCACGCGGATGGAGGGGAACTTCTTCAGCACGTCGGCCTTCTGCTTCAGCACTTCCTTGGATTCGGCCTTCAGGTCGAACTTGTCGAAGTCGAAGTAGACTTTGGCGTCGGTGATGATCTGCTGGGCCCGGGCAAGGGCTTCCAGCTGGGCACGACGGGCGGCGTCGTCCTCGGTGGCCATGGGGGCGCTGGTGCCTTCAGGGGTGGCGGCGACCTGCTTTTTGGCGCAGCCGAAGCCGGTGGCGAGAACCAGGGCCAGAGTCAGGACAAGCCCAAAGCGCTTTGCGGTGTTCATGTGATTCCTCCTAGACAGCTCTTCGCTCCAATAGAATTATGCAGAGAACGGTTCCTTTCCTTTATCCCTTTCCGTCGGCTTCGGCCGCAACCCTAACACCCCCGGAGTGGGACAGCAGTAATGGTATCTCTACGCCGTTTTTTGTCAAGATGGGGGATTGCGGTATCTCCACTTTCCCGCACGATTTTTTTCCGGCCCGTCCGGAATGTTTCCCGCCGCCGCGCTGCAACCCCCGCCCCGTGAAACGTCAGGGGCCGGGGACCGCCGCGCGTCGTGCGGGCCGGTGTCAATGGGGGGCTTGCGCCGTCTTCTTCGCGCGTCCGCCTAGTCGGGGATCATGCCCCAGTCGGGGAACGACGCGTCCCCCGCGCCCGTGGGCACCCGCTTGGCGTCGCCGCCGTGCCGGGTGATCAGGTAGATCTGCTTCGCGCCGCTGCGGGTGGAGGTGAACGGTTTCGTCGGTGCCGGGGCCGAAGGTGACCTGCCGTTCCGACTGGGTGACCATGTCGTACACGAAGATGCGGTGCCCGAAGTCGGTCATGCGGGCAAAGGCGATCAGCGTGCCGTCGGGGCTGATGGACGGGGCGGTGTTGTAGTTGCCGCTGCGGCTGATGCGGGTCACCTGCCCGGTGGTCAGGTCCTTCAGGAATATCTGCGGGCCGCCCAGGCGGCTGGAGCAGAAGGCCATCTTGGTGCCGGTGGCGTCGAACGAGGGCGAAACGTCGATGGAGGCGCTGTCCTCCAGGGTGCGTTCCTTCTGGAACACGTGGTTCAGCAGGAAGATGCCGGGGTTCTTGCCGGTGGAAAGGCTGACCGCCACCTTGTTGTCGGGCATGAAGGTGGGCCCGATGACGGTGTTGCCCGGAAACTTGATGCGCTGGGTCTGGCGGGTCAGGCGGTCCCACACCCCGAGGGCGTGGGTGCGGTCGTCCATGTGGCTGAACACGATGAACCGCGCGTCGGGCGACCACGACGGGGACAGGGCTTCGCCCGGCAGGTTGGTGATCTGGCGCAGGTCGCGGCCGGTGGGCTTGCTGAGCCAGACGTCCTTCTTGTTCTTGCCGCCGGACTTCACGAAGGCCAGGGTGGACTTGAAGAACTCGCCCCGGCCGGTCAGGGCCTTCATGAGGTCGGAGCAGAACCGGTCGGCCACGTCGGGCAGCTGCGTTTCCTGGATGTTGTAGTAGCCCTTGCCGAACACCAGCTTGCCCGAATACGCCTCGTATACGCGCAGTTCGACAAAGGGCTTGCCGGGCGCGTCGCCCTGCGGCCAGCCCGCCGTGACCACAAGGTCGGTGCCCGCAAGCTGGAAGCGCTTGAAGTCGATGTCCGGGGCCTTGTAGCTTTGCAGCACCGTGCCGCCCAGGATGGCCTTGGGGTCGGTCAGGCGCAGGAACGGCAGGAAGCTCAGATTTTCGCGGATGATCTCGTTGAGTTTCGCGCCCTGGCCGGTCACGGGCGTGCCGGGCGCGGGGCCCAGCGGGTCGGCCAGGGCGAGGTTCAGGCTGCCCTGGCCGGGGCCGTAGATGTCGATCTGCACGGGGCCCGCCGCACGGGCCGGGGCCGCCAGCGCGCAGCACGCGATGAGGCACACTGCCGCCAGAAGGCGGTGGATGGCACGATGCTGTCTCATCTTTTTCCGATCATTTCCTGAAGGTTGAAGTTGAGCACAAGGTCCTGGAATTCCGGGCTGGGCGGCGGCGGCAGCATGCCGGTCTTGCCCAGCGCCTTCAGGGTCGACGAGTCGAAGTCGGCCCGGCCCGAGGACTGCTCCACGTTGAAATCCTGTATCTGGCCGTTGGGGGCCACCTTCACCCGCACCCGCACCTGGAGGTTCTCGCGGTTGGCGAGGGCGGGGAATTCCCAGTGGCTGCGCACGATCTGCATGACCTGCATGGTGTACACCCCGGCGATGCCGACGCCGCCGGAGCCGTCGCCCCCGCTGCCGTCGCCGCCGCCCGCCGCGCCGCC
>JALHHV010000436.1 GCA_022837365.1 Desulfovibrio sp.
TGCCGACTCGCCGCTTTGTCGAAGGAGAACAGGTCCGCGACTTCGCCTTCTCAAGTGACGTCATCGCGATCTTCCCCTACCCAGTTGACGCCGCCATGGGGGCGCACACCGTTTTCTGGCCCTATCGGACGAACCTCCGCAACGGCCTTGCGTTTGGTCAGACCCGTGAGGATCGAGGCGTTTGGTGGGGGGAGTACATCCTTCCGAATCACCCCCGCTTGTCAGCCAACCGATTGATCGCGTTCGCGGAGGTTGCGACGCACAACCATTTCGTCCTCGACCGGGGCGGGAAGGTGTTCAAACAGTCGGCGCCGGTGATCAAGCTGCCGGAGGGTGCGACCGAGGACGACCATCTCGATCTGCTGGGGGTGTTGAACTCCTCGACGGCGTGCTTCTGGCTTCGACAAGTCTGCGGATCGAAGGGAGGTTCCGGAATCGGAAGGGGAATCCAGCCGGAAGCTTGGATGGAACGATTCAACTTCAACTCTACAAACGTCGCAGAATACCCGTTGTCCGCGCTGTTGCCGCGCGAGCGGGCCCGTGTCCTTGACACCTTGGCCCAGGAGTTGTCGGCTGCGGCGCCGGCCGCGAGGCTCCCCGGCTTCCTCACCGGAACCAGCGAACCGGTGTCCGCGGTGGCTGAGGTCCGGGCGTGGTGGGAGTCCCTTCGCCGCCGGATGATCTTCGAACAGGAGGAGCTGGACTGGGAGGTCTACCGCCTCTACGGGCTGCTTGATGAGGACCTGAACTACCCGGGTGACGGTGTTGACGGGATCACGTTGGGGGAGCGGGCCTTCGAGATCGCCCTCGCCCGCGCGGTGGAGGCCGGCACCGAGGAGACGGCGTGGTTCGAGCGCCATGGCTCCACCCCGATCACGCAGGTCCCGTCGCACTGGCCAGCGGACTACCGGGCGGTGGTGGAGCGTCGCCTGGAACTGATCGCATCCGATCCCTTCATCGGCTTTCTGGAGCGGCCGGAGTACAAACGCCGCTGGCAGACGGACGGGTGGGACGCCCAGCTTCGCGCGGCGCTGGAGGCCTTCATCCTGGACCGCCTCGAGGACCCGGCCCTGTGGCAGGACGCCGCGGACGTCGTCGTCCGTTCGGTGACGCAGTTGGCGGACCGGGTGCGGCATGACGCGGCGACGATGCGGGCGATCGCCCTGCTGACGCGCTCGCCGGACGCTGACGTCGCCGCGGTCATCGGGAAGCTGATGGTGGGGGAGGCGGTGCCGTTCCTGGCGGCGCAGCGGTACACGCCGTCGGGGCTGGAGAAGCACGCCGAGTGGGAGCGGGTGTGGGAGCTGCAGCGCCGGGAGGACGCGGGGGAGAAGGTGACCATCCCGGTGCCGCCGAAGTACGGGCCGAAGGACTTCCGCTCCGCGGCGATCTGGCGGGCGCGCGGGAAGCTGGATGTGCCGAAGGAGCGGTTCATCTCCTTCCCGGGGATCCAGCTGCCGGATGACCCGTCGTCGGTGTTCGGGTGGGCCGGTTGGGACCACCGTGACCAGGCGATCGCGCTGGCCCGGCAGCTGCGGGACCAGCACGGGCAGGCCCGGGCGCTGCTGGTGGCCGGGCTGGTGGAGCTGGAGCCGTGGCTGCACCAGTGGCACGCCGCCGTCGATCCGCGGGTGGGCGCCAGCCCGGCG
>JALHHV010000437.1 GCA_022837365.1 Desulfovibrio sp.
CTGGCGAAACAGATCCAGCAACTGGAACGCGACATGCGCGAGGCCGCCAAGGAACTGGAATTCGAGCGAGCGGCGGAACTGCGCGACCGCATCCGGCTGTTGCGGCAGCACCTGCTGGGGGCGCCGGTGGCCGAGGCGGCAGCGGAGTAGGGGCGGCAGGAGACACCGTGACGAATACCAACGGCCCCGCACCGCCGGACGCACCGGATACGCCGGACGCGCCGGGCAGCGCCCCCTTCGCGCCGGTCCTGCCCCCTGTCATCGCAACGGTCATCCTGCACTACGGCGACCCGGCCCTGGCCGCCAATCTGGCCGCTGCCCTGCGCCGGGCCGATCCGGAGCACGCGCACCGGGTGCTGGTGCTGGACAACGCGGCCCCGCGTCCGGCCACCGGCGCGTGGCGCAGGCTGCCGGACAACCTGTTCTGGGGCGGTGCGCTGGCCTGGTGCCTGGATGCGGCGCGGGACATGGGCTGCACGCACCTGTGGTTCCTGAACAACGACATTTCCTTCGAGACGCGCCCGCCGCTGGTGGCGCGGGCGGCCCTGCGCATGGCGGTGGACCGCAATCCCTACCATCCGCAGATGGTGCGCGATGCGCGCATCCAGTACCGGCGGGTGGCGCTGGTGGACGGCATCGCCCCGCTCATCGACCTGGAATGCGCCCGCGAGGTGGGCGGCGCGGACTGCGCCGACAACCCGCGCGGCTACGGGGTGGACGTCTGGCTTTCGCTGCGGGCGCACCGGGCGGGCTGGCCGGTGGTGGTGGACCATCAACTGGTGGTCCGACACCGCTACCACACCACGGCGCGGTCCGTGGACGGCTTCATGGATGCCGCCGCCCGCGCCGAACACGAGTATATGACCCGCCGCCTCGGCCCCGCATGGCGCGACGAGGTGGCCCGCCTGCAACACCAATGGACCGACGAGACCACGCTGTGAGCAGTACCGACGATATCTCCCCGGCGTCCGCCGCATCCGCTGCCGGACAGGACGCCGCACCCGAAGCCGCCCCCGCCCACGTGGCCGCCCGCGCCGAATCCCTGCGCGAACTGCTGAACTATCACAGCCACCGCTACTACGTGCTGGACGACGCGGAAATCTCCGACGCCGAATACGACGCCCTGTTCCGCGAATTGCAGGACATCGAGGCGGAATGGCCCACGCTGCGCACGCCCGATTCGCCCACCCACCGGGTGGGCGACGCCGTGGTGGCCGCGCTGGAAACGCAGGCCCACACCCTGCGCATGTACAGCCTGGACAACGCCTTTTCGGCGGAAGAGTGGGATGTCTTCATCCAGCGGATGCTGCGGGCGGAGCCGGACGCGCCCACCGCCTTCTGGTGCGACCCCAAGATGGACGGCCTGGCGCTGGAAGTGATCTACGAGAACGGGGTGTTCACCACCGCCCTCACGCGCGGCGACGGCGAGAAGGGCGAAATCGTCACCACGGCCATGCGTACCGTGCGCAACCTGCCGCTGCGCCTGCACGGCGAGGGGCCGCATCCCGCCCGGCTGGAAGTGCGCGGCGAGGTGGTCATCACCCGCGCCGAATTCGAGGCCCTCAACGCCGCCCGGCGCGGCGCGGGCGAAAAGCTGTTCGCCAACCCGCGCAACGCGGCCGCCGGTTCGGTACGCCAACTGGATGCCTCGATCACGGCCGGGCGTCCGTTGCGCTTTCTGTCCTACGGGGTGGGGCAGGTGGTCTGGCCGGAAGGGGCCGCTGGTATTGCGCCCGGCGCGCAAGGCCCCGAAGCCCGCTGGGCCACGCACGGGCAGGTCATGGCCGCCTTGACGGACTACGGCTTCGGCACCCCGCCCGACGCGCGCCGCTGCGAGACCCCGGCAGAGGTCATGGCCTATTATGAGGATTTGGGCCGCCGCCGCTCCGAATTGCCTTTCGACATCGACGGCGTGGTGGCCAAACTGGACGACCTGGCCGCGCAGGCCGCGCTGGGCTACACCGCCCGCGCCCCGCGCTGGGCCATCGCCTTGAAGTTTCCGGCGCACCA
>JALHHV010000438.1 GCA_022837365.1 Desulfovibrio sp.
CGGTCATGGCGGCAAGGGCCATGCCCGCCAGCAGCAGGGCCACGCAGGTCCCGGTACGGACGGTGGCTGGCAGCATTTCCATCTCCTGGATAACCGGCCGCGCCAAGGGGCGTCGGCATGCGCGGATCGCCGCTGCGCCCCGTGACGTGCATGGCCGGTGCATGGGAATGCTATCGTCCGTTTCCGATGTGGCTCAACCCGTGATTCGGTTAAGAAATGTAAAGAGATTAACGTGTTGTGCCGGGCGCACCGTTCCGGTCCGCCCGATGCATGTTCAGGCGGTTTCGGGGCGCGGGGCAGGGCGATCCGTCAGCGGGAAGGCGGAGGGGGGAAGCCGGGCGGCGAAGAAGGAAGGAACGGGCGGGGGGGGAGATGCGGATCAGCGCATCAGCAGGGTGGCCACGGTGATTTCCAGCAGCAGCGCGGCGGTGATGAGCAGGGCGAGGTCTTTCATGGAAGGACTCCTGCGCCGGGCGGCACGGCTGATGCGTCCGCCCGGCTCGGTAGTTGGCTGATGCCGTTGCGGGCGCGCGGGGCGTCTCCGGCCGCCGCGCCCCCTGGCGTCACGCGCCGGTGCGGCCCGTGGCGGGAACGGAGGACCGGGGCGCCGCGCCCGCGCCATCGGCGGGGCAGGCGCCGTCAAGACCGGGCCGCGCCGCCAGGGCAAGATCGTGTTCCCTGCGGTCGTCACTGGTGATGAGGCGCCGCAGCGAACCGGCGAAGCGCCGGGCCACCACGCGGCCGGAACCGATGGAGCAGGCAAGGGTCATGGCATGGTCCTCCGTGGGGTTGCGGTGGTGTGGGCGTGCGAGGGGCGCTAGGGGCTGTTTCTAAATTGTCCCTTCGCCCGTTGGCTGCGTCAAACTTCGCCTGCCATTTCAGTCGAATACAAGAAGAGTATACTCCCTCATGGCAGGCTTGTTTTTCTTGCCAACGAACGAAAATCCTAATTTGGAAACAGCCCCTACAGGGCGGCCGCCACGCGTCCGGCCCAGGCCGAGATGTCGTCGCGCATGGTGCGCGGGTCGCCGTCGATCTTCAGCGAATCGGCCACGATGTCCGCGCCGAGGTTCGACAGGCGCTCCTCGATGGCGTCCACCGCGCCGCAGAAGTAGGTGTAGCTGCTGTCGCCGCAGCCGAAGCAGGCCGCCCGGCCCTTGCCCGCGCCCGTGGCGTCCAGCGATTCGTACAGGTGGATGAAGTCGTCCTGCAGTTCGATCTCGTCGTCGCCCCAGGTGGAGCAGCCGAACAGCACGAGGTCGCGGCCCTCGCACAGACCTTCCGCCTCGACCTGGCCCGCGTCGCGGATTTCGACGGCGTGGCCCGCCTCGGCGATGTCGCGGCCGACGGTTTCGGCGACCCAGGCGGTGTTGCCGGTGGTGGAACCGTAGACGATGAGCACGTTGGCCATGGGAATCCTCCGAATGGATGGTGTCGGTGTTCGTGTCGCGGCCGCCCGTCAGGCGGCCCGACTACACTGGTCCCCAAGGCGGCCGCGGCATGCGGGATGCGCGGCGCGTGCGGCGGAGGTGGCCCTTTCCGCCCGCCCCGGGGTGCAAGGCCGGGACGGGCGGGAAGGACCGGAGGCTGGAAGGCGTGGGAGTCGTGTGGGCATGCGTAGGGAGTCGTTGT
>JALHHV010000439.1 GCA_022837365.1 Desulfovibrio sp.
GGCGGCGGGGATGGCGGCGCGGGCGATGCCGCGCGCCACCCCACCGACACCGACACCCTGTACGCCCTGGGCGCGCGCAGGGCCGACGGCGAACACCCGGTCATCTGCGCCGACGGCTCGGCCAGGGTGTGGGACTTCAGTTCCGCGCCGCTGGGCTCGCTGCCCGACGGCCGCCGCGCGGTGATCCGCATGGCCGTGGACGTCACCGGCCGCAAGGAGGCGGAGGCCGCCCTGCTGCGCGAAAAGGCCATGGCCGAGGCCGCCAACCTGGCCAAGTCCGAATTCCTGGCCAACATGAGCCACGAAATCCGCACCCCGCTCAACGGTGCGCTGGGCATGCTGCAACTGCTACAGACCACCACCCTGGACGGTGAGCAGCAGGACTACCTGACCAGCGCCATCACCTCGGCCCGGCGGCTTACCCAGCTCTTGTCCGACGTGCTGGACCTTTCGCGGGTGGAGGCGGGCCGGCTGGCCCTGCGCGCCGCGCCCTTCGCGCTGGAGGGGGTGGCGGCGTCCATCCGCGACATCTTCCTGCTGCCCGCGCGCGAAAAGGGACTGGAACTGGACATCCGGCTGGACCCGCGCCTGCCCGCGCGGCTGGTGGGCGACGAGGCCCGGCTGCGCCAGATCGCCTTCAACCTGGTGGGCAACGCCATAAAGTTCACCGACTCCGGCTCGGTGACCGTGGAACTCGTCCCGCTGGGCCTGCCCGCGGGCGCGGCCGGGAACGCTGCCGGGGGCGGCCCGGCCACCCTGCCCTCCAGCCTGCACCTGCTGCTGGAGGTGCGCGACACCGGCATCGGCATTCCGGAGACGCACCTGGAACGCATCTTCGAGCCGTTCAGCCAGTTGGACGGCTCGCACGTGCGGCGGCACGGCGGGGCGGGGCTGGGCCTGTCCATCGTGCGGCGGCTGGTGGCCCTGATGGGCGGCGAACTTTCGCTGGAAAGCACCCAGGGGGCGGGCACCACGGTGTTCATCTCGCTGCCCTTCGGGGCCTTGCGGGACGACGGCGAAACGCGGCAGCCCCCGCAGCCGGGGCGGGACGCCCCCGAGGCCGACGCCCCCGTGACCGGCGACGCGGGCCTGGGCATGCCCGCCCGCCATGCCGACGTTTCCGCCCTGCCGGGCGCGCATCCCCGCATGACGGCGCGGGCGGCGCACTCCCCCGAGCACGGAGAGGCGGACAACCCCGATGGCCCCGCCAGGGACGACGCCCTGCCGGAACCCCCGTCCGGGCTGCACGTGCTGCTGGTGGAGGACGACGCCGTGAACCAGCTGGCCGTGCGCCGCATGCTGGAGAAGTCCGGCATGGCCGTGACCCTGGCCCCCGACGGCCAGCAGGCCCTGGACGCCCTGCGCCGCGCCAAGTTCGACTGCGTGGTCATGGACGTGCAGATGCCGGTCATGGACGGCATCACCGCCACCCGCGCCATCCGCACCGACCCGGCCTTCGCCGCCCGCGCGGCCATCCCCGTGGTGGCCATGACCGCACACGCCATGATGGGCGACCGCGAAACGTTCCTGGAAGCGGGCATGGACGACTACGTGGCCAAGCCGGTGGAGATGGGCGTGCTGCGCCGGGCCATCCTGCGCGCCATGCAGTTGCGCCGGGGCCCGATGGAATA
>JALHHV010000440.1 GCA_022837365.1 Desulfovibrio sp.
CATTCCCCCGGCCGAGGAAGGCAACCGCCGCTGCATCGCGGCCGTGGCCTCGCTGCATTTCGCGGCCACGGTTGCGGCGCGCGATGCCCTGCTGCACGAGGGCGTGGACGGCGCGCGCATCGCCGTCACCGGGGCCACGGTGGCGGAAAGCCTGCGCCGGTTCGCGGAAACCGGCCAGGCGGAAGGACCGGCCCCGGACGGTGAGGAAAAAGGTTCCGTCACGGTGCGGGCCGCCGCGCCGCCGGTCCCTGCCCGGCCCTGTCCCGAAGGCCGTACCGTGCTGGTCAGCCTGAACGGCATGCACGCCAGCCCCCCGGCCCTGAAGAACGTCTGCGCGGCCGTGCGCGAACTGGCCCTGGCCCGCCGCGACACCGGCTTCCTGGTGCCGGTGGGCAGCCACCGCCCCCTGCGCGATGCGGCCATCCCGCTGCTGGGCGCGGTGCCCAACGTGCGCCTGATGCCGGTGCCCCCGCTGCCGGAATTCGTGGCCTGCCTGCGCGCGGCCTGCCTGGTGCTGACCGACGCCGCCGACGTGCTGGAGCAGGCCGCCGCGCTGGGCGTGCCGGTGCTGGCCCTGCGCGCCACCCCGCGCCTGCCCGAGGCGGTACGCGCCGGGCGCGCCAGACTGGTGGGAACGGACAAGGCCGCCATCCTGCGCGAGACGGCGGCCCTTCTGGACGACCCGGCCCACCGCGCGGCCATGGCGGCGGCCTGCGCCGCACCCGGCGACGGCCATGCCTCGGAACGCATCACCCTGGCGCTGGACCGGTTCATGACCGGCCTGGCCCCGCTGCTGCCCCCGCACGCGGAATTCCGGGCGTAGGCCGGTCCATCGCCGCGTCCCCGCACCCGTCCGCTCCGCCTCCATTTCGCCATGCCCGCCGGACAGGAACGGGCGCCGGGGAAATCCCCGGCGCCCGCCTTGTCGCTGGCCGAAGGGGGCCGACGGTGACCGGCCCCCTTCATGTGCAGGTTCAGTTCAGGCTCAGCCGTCGCCGTCCTTCCCGTCCGGACGGTGGCCGTCCTGCCCGTGCTCGTGGAGCCCGGTGATCATGCCCTTCACCAGACCGAGCGGGGTCGCCCCGGTGGTGGCAAGGTACAGGTGGCCCACGCAGAACAGCCCGAAGGCGATGACGATGACGAAGTGCGCCGCCACCAGGAACTGGCGGGGGGCGATGGACGCCGACGCCGGTTCCGGCAGGAGCAGCAGCAGGCCCGAGGCGATGAGCACCGGCATGCCCAGCAGGAACACCACCAGGTAGGCCACGCGCTGCAACGGGTTGAACCGCCGCCGCGCCGTCACCGGGAAGGGATGGGGTTCGCCCCGGAAGATGCCGAAGCAGTAGTAGCGCGCCTGGGTGAACAGGGCGCGCACGCCCTCGCCCGGCCCCGGCAGATACTGGCGGATGTCTCCGGTCAGGAAGGCCCTGCCCACGTAGGCCAGGAAGTTCAGGGCCAGCAGCACGCCGCCCGCGTTGTGGATGCGGGTCGCCGCCTCCAGCCCCAGCGCCCACGGGCTTTCCGTGAAGCGCACCGAAAGCCCGGTGTAGCCCAGCACCACGAACAGCGCGGCGTTGATCCAGTGGGTGACCCGCACGAAGCCCGGATACACGAACTCCGCGACCAGCGGTTTTCTGCCCCTGACCATGTGTGCCCTGACCATGTGTGCCCTGACCATGTGTGCCCTGGCCATGTGTGCCCTGACCATGCGGCCCAGCGCGTGCAGCGCCACCAGGGCGGCCACGGCGGCAAGGCCGGTGGCGGCCGGGCCGTCCAGTCCGGGCATCACCCGCTTGGGCGGGAAGTAGCCCGAGGTCACCGGTCCCGCGCCGTCCACGTGCACGCTTGCCCGCACCACGATGAGCGAATCGCCCGAGGTGTGGCAGGTGGCGCAGTTGCGCAGGGCGGTCTTCTTCTCGCCGATGAGGTGCGAGTCGGGCGTGGACCGTCGGCGTCGTTGGGCGTGTGGCATTCCACGCACATCACCGAACGGCTGTGGGCGTCCCAGTTGGCCAGGAACGAGTGCGCGGACCTGGCGTCGGGCACGGATCGCCCCGACAGTTCGCGCAGCTTGCCCGCGTCGCCGTGGCAGGCCAGGCACTGGGCGTTGTACATGGCCGTCAGCGGCACGTAGGCCACCTTGGCCGGGTTCTTCGGCTGGGCGTGCGGGTTGTGGCAGCTGTCGCAGGACACCTTGTCGCCCAGCTTCCGGGCGTGGGCGCTCTGCCCGAAGGCCTTCACCTGGTGCGCCAGGCCCACGTTGTGGCAGGACAGGCAGGTCGCGTTGTCCGGCCTGGCCACCGCGTGGGGTTGCAGCAGGAAGCTGTCTTCGCCCTTCTGCCCGATGTGGCAGGTGGCGCACGGCAGGTTGGCGTGCGTGCCGCGCATGTAG
>JALHHV010000441.1 GCA_022837365.1 Desulfovibrio sp.
AAAAAATTTTGCAATCAATACGGTTGGTTGTTCAACCTATGGGGTGTTCGCACAGTCCGCGTTGCGGGGCGGAAGGGAGGATGGCGGGGGCCGATGGGGCGTGGGGGGCGGGGAAGGCGTGGGGGCGGGTAGGGGGAGGCAGGGGAGCGGAACCGCGCGCGGCGGCGCAGCGCGCCGCAACGTCCGGGCCGCCCGCCCGGTCAGTGTAGACAGAGCGGGCCGGAGGTCTCCACGTATTCCGACATGGTCACGAAGGTGCAGCCCGCCTCGGTCAGGCGGTCGATGAGGTTGGGCAGCGCCTCCACCGTCTCGCGGTGGTTGTCGTGGAACAGGAACACCCCGCGCACCCCGCGCACGCCGTAGGACTTGCGCGGCAGCACGGCGGACAGGTCGTGCTTGCGCCAGTCGCGGCTGTCCACCGACCACAGGGCGATGGTCATGCTCAGCGCGGCGGCGGCGTCGATGGTGGCGTTGTCGTACCGGCCATAGGGCGGGCGCAGGTAGCGCGGCACGATGCCCAGCCTGGCCAGTTCCTCGTTGGTGCGGGCGATCTCGCTCAACTGTTCCACGGGGGCGCGCTGGCGCAGGCTGATGTGCGAGAAGGTGTGGTTGCCCACCTCGTTGCCCTCGGCCACCAGGCGCTTCAGGGTTTCCGGGTACAGGTGCACGCGCGAGCCCACCACGAAGAAGGTGGCCCGTATGCCCTTGTCGCGCAGGATGTTCAGCAGCGCTTCGGTGGTCTGGCCGGGGCCGTCGTCGAAGGTCAGGGCGCACAGGTTGGCGCTGACGCCGCGCTGGGCCAGGGCCAGGCCGTCGAGCACCGAAGGGTTGCGGGCAGCGGCCGGGGCCGGGTGCAGCGCCAGCGTCGCAACCAGCGGGATACACAGGAAAAGGAGGAGAAGGACGGCCGAACGGCGCGCGAGAGTAGCCGGGCTCCGGCGCCGGGGGCGCGGTGCGTGCGTGGGGTGCGCGGTGATCTGGGCGAGCATGGGGGCTCCCGCTGTGGGGGTGCGGCGTGAAATCGCGTCAGTTGCTCCGGGCCGACGTGTCGGGCGTCGGCGGCGGGGCGTGAGGGCGTTCATCCGCAAAGCGGGTGCGCAGTTGGGCGGCGTAGGCGGTTGCGTCGCGCAGCAGCAGGGTGAGCTGCATGCTGTGGTCGATGGCCGGTTGTATGCAGGAGCGGCAGGGAAGGTCCTCTGCGGCGTCGATATCCGTGGGGTCGAACATGTGCGTGCGTCGCACTCCTGAAAGGAAGTTCCGCCTCCGGCGCCGGGCGCTGCACGGGATCGCCGCGCATGACGACGGTATGCGAGTACCCTTGTATAGAGAGACGTGTCGGCATGCAAGGATTGTCTGCGTCCTGCGTGCGGATTGCGGGCGTGTCCGGCGGAGCGTGGGGCAGGGCGTCGGGCAGGTTCCGCCGCATTCGGCTGGCCTTGCGGGCCGCTTGTGCGGGGTGCAGGCCGGAATATTTCGTGGTTCCGGAATGTTGACCTGCGAAATCGAAAAAAAGCGGCGCCCCGGAAAAATTCCGTTGACAACTTCGGGGGGGTGAGGATAGACAGTCCTTCCTACGTGGGCAGTTAGCTCAGCTGGGAGAGCACCGCCTTCACACGGCGGGGGTCACGCGGAGCCGTAGTTAAGACGGTTATAACGCCGGCCTGTCACGCCGGAGGCCGAGGGTTCGAGTCCCTTCGGCTCCGCCAGGATCCCACGAGGGGGAGCGCAAGCTTCCCCTTTTCTAAAGCCGAATTTCCCGGTGCGGAAGACCGCTGTGCGGTCGGCATCCGTGTCGGGTTTCCGCGGAGCGGTAGTTAAGACGGTTATAACGCCGGCCTGTCACGCCGGAGGCCGAGGGTTCGAGTCCCTTCCGCTCCGCCATCGAATGCACGGGGGCGAGGTAGCAATACCTCGCCCCTTGATGCGCGATGGGTGTTTCCATCACTCCGCGCCGTGGGCGGGCTGTCCGGTGCCGGTCCGCCCCAGATTTTCCTCTATCCAATCCGTCAGTTGCCGTACCTGTTCGCTGACCTCCCGGCCCAGCGGCGTCAGGCTGTATTCCACGCAGTCGGGGCCGTGGCGCCGGGCGAGCCGGGCGTGCAGGGTGCCGATGGACGGCACGAAGTCCGTGGTATTTCCGGCAGCTGCGGGCGCGGGAGCGGGATCATGCGCGGTTTTCTTCATGCTTACCTTCGTGTGTGTACTTACTTTACGTGCGTTAGGGGCATATATTGGCGACTCCAACCCCGAACGTAAAGGAGCACGACCATGATTGCCGTAACCGGAGCATCCGGCCAACTGGGCCGATTGGTGATGGAAGGGCTGCTGGCCCGCGTGCCCGGCCAGGGTGGCGGACCTGGCCGCCAGGGGCGTAACGGTGCGCACGGCGGACTACGGGAAGCCGGAAACGCTGGACGCGGCCCTGGCGGGCGTGGACCGGCTGCTGCTGATTTCCTCCAGCGAGGTGGGCGGCCGCGTGCCGCAGCACCGCAACGTCATCGAAGCCGCCAAACGCGCGGGCGTGGGGCTGGTGGCGTACACCAGCATCCTGCATGCTGACACCACGCCGCTGGGCCTTGGCGCGGAACACCGCGAGACGGAAGCACTGTTGCGGGCGTCCGGCCTGCCGCACGTCATCCTGCGCAACGGCTGGTACACCGAAAACTATCTGGCCAGCTTGCCCGGCGCGCTGCAACATGGCGCGTTCGTGGGCAGCGCGGGGGACGGGCGCATCGCCTCCGCCGCGCGCGCGGACTACGCGGCGGCCGCCGTGGCGGTGCTGACCGGCGAGGGCCACGCGGGCAAGGTATACGAACTGGCGGGCGACACCGCGTACACCCTGGCGGAACTGGCCGCCGAGGTCAGCCGCCGGACCGGCAGGCAGATCGGCTACACCGACCTGCCGCAGGCGGAATTCCGCGC
>JALHHV010000442.1 GCA_022837365.1 Desulfovibrio sp.
CGCACCTTCAGGTACAGGTCGCCCGCCGGGCCGCCGCCCATGCCGGGGTCGCCCTGTCCGGCCAGGCGGATGCGCCCCCCTTCGCGCACGCCGGAGGGGATGTTCACCTCCAGCGTCTTGGTGGAGCCGCCCGCCTCGCGCAGGGTCACGGCCTTGCGGCCGCCCCGGTAGGCTTCCTCCAGCGTCAGCGCGAATTCGGCCTCCACGTCGCGTCCGCGCCGCTGCCGGGCGGAAAAGTTGCCGAACGGGTCGGGCCCGAAGCCACCCTGCCCGCGCGCCCGCGCCCCGCCGCCACCGAACAGCGTCTCGAAGAAATCGCTGAATCCGGCGCCTTCAAAACCGCGTCCGCCGAAGTCGAAGCGCACGTTCTCGAAGCCGGGCGCGCCCTGAAACTGCTGTCCGTGCTGCCAGTTGGGCCCCAGCTGATCGTAGAGCCGACGCTTCTCGTCGTCCTTGAGCACCTCGTAGGCTTCGTTGATTTCCTTGAAGCGCTCTTCCGCGTTCTTGTCGCCGGGGTTCAGGTCCGGGTGATACTTGCGGGCAAGCTTCTTGTAGGCCTTCGAGATGTCGTCGCGCGAGGAGGAACGCTCCACGCCCAGCAATTTGTAATAGTCCTTGTATTCGACTGCCATCTCGTATAGCTCTCCTTTATCGTCGATGCGGCCGCAAACCTGCTGCCATTGTAGGATAATCCGACGCGCCCCGGTGTCAAGCGGCTTGCGTCAAAAGGCCGACGCGAGATGCGGCCGAAGCCACGCAAGCCATGGCCCCCGCGCCCCTCGACGGCCGCCGCCCGCTGCGCTACAGACGCCGGACGGGACCATGTTTCCACGATCCCGCCCTTTCATACCCGCAAACCGGCCCCGCCACCGTCACCGCATGTCCGCATCCCGGCCCACCGCGCCTTCCGGCCTGAAAAGCCTGCCCGTGCTGATGTACCACTACGTCAGCCGCAGGAAGAACGCCATCGCCGTCCATCCCGACACCTTCGAGGACCACTGCCGGGCCATGCGCCGCGCCGGGTGGACCGGCATCGGCCTGGCCGAGGCCGAGGCCCATCTGCTGGGCGAGGCCCCGCTGCCGCCGCGCAGCGCGCTGATCACCTTCGACGACGGATTTCTGGACAACTACGTCTACGCCTGGCCCATCCTGAAAAAGTACGGGCACAAGGGCGTCATTTTCGCCGTGGCGGGCAGGCTGGAGCAGGGCACGCCCCGCCCCACCCTGGACGACGTGCGCGCGGGCCGCATCCGCGAGGACGCGCTGCCCCGCGTGGACGCGCCCTACGTGCGGCACGAACTGGGCTTCGACGAACGCAAGGACCTGTTCTGCAACTGGGACGAGGCGCGGCTGATGGAGGCCGACGGCGCCATGGCCGTGGCCGCCCATTCCCACTGGCACCACGCCGTGTTCGCCAGGCCGGAATTCAAGGGGTTTCACGCCCCCGGCCACCGCACGCGCACTTTCGACCGGGTAGACTTTCCCGTGCCGTGGGGGCTGCCCGCCTTCGCGCAGCGGCCCGCCCTGCTGCGCCGCGCCTTCGTGCCCGACCCGCAACTGGTGGCCGCCATCCACGCCCTTGTCCCGCAGGACAAGGCCGGGGCCTACGCCTT
>JALHHV010000443.1 GCA_022837365.1 Desulfovibrio sp.
TTCAACCGGGTGTTCGGCTACTACTTCGAGCTGTCGCGCGCCGCCTCGGACGCCGTGCCCGAACACTTCGTGCGCCGCCAGACCCTGGCCAACGCCGAACGGTTCACCACCCCGCGCCTGAAGGAACTGGAGGAAAAGCTGGTCTCGGCCAGCGACCGCCGCAAGTCGCTGGAGTACAAGCTGTTCCAGAAGCTGCGCGAAACCGTGTCCGAGGCGCGCCCCCGCGTGCTGTTCATGGCCGATCTGCTGGCAGGGTTCGACTACTGGCAGAGCCTTGCGGAAACGGCCCGCCGCTGGAACTGGACCCGGCCGGTGCTGGCGCAGGACACCGACATCCTGATCCGCGAAGGCCGCCACCCCGTGGTGGAGGCCATGCAGGGCAGCGCCAACTTCATCCCCAACGACCTGCGCATGGACGAGGCCCGGCGGCTGTTGCTGATCACCGGCCCCAACATGGCCGGTAAATCCACGGTGCTGCGCCAGACGGCCATCATCTGCCTGCTGGCCCAGATGGGCTCGTTCGTGCCCGCGCGCGAGGCGCGCCTGGGCATCGCCGACCGGGTGTTCTCGCGGGTGGGGGCCTCGGACAACCTGGCGCAGGGGCAGTCCACCTTCATGGTGGAAATGATGGAGACCGCGCGCATCCTGCGCCAGGCGGGCAAGCGCAGCCTGGTCATCCTGGACGAGATCGGGCGCGGCACCAGCACCTTCGACGGCCTGGCCCTGGCCTGGGCCGTGGTGGAAGAGCTTGCCCGCCGCGCGGGCGGCACCATCCGCACCCTGTTCGCCACCCACTACCACGAGTTGACGGCGCTCGAAGGGCGCATCCCCGGCGTGCACAACATGAACATCGCCATCCGCGAATGGGGCGGCGAAATCGTGTTCCTGCGCAGGCTGGTGCCCGGCCCGTCGGACCGCAGCTACGGCATCGAGGTGGCCCGGCTTGCCGGGGTGCCGCAGCCGGTGGTACAGCGCGCACGGGACCTGCTGCACGAACTGGAAAAGACCCGCGACGGCAGGGGCGAAGCCCCCCGCGCGGCCCGCGCCGTGCTGCCGGGGCTGGACATGCCCGAGCCGAAGCAGGCCGCCAAACCCCGCGCCATGCTCGCCGCGCGGGCGGAACCGGTGGCCCACCCGCTGCTGACCGCCCTGCGCGACCTGGATACCGACCACCTGACGCCCATGGGGGCGCTGCAACTGCTCAACGAATGGAAACTGCTCTGGGGAGGCCCCGCCCATGCCGAAGGGGCGCACGGCTGGCCGCGCCCCGCATGTCCGCATCCGGCGCGTGGGGGCCGTGGCGGCCCTGTGCGCGGTGCTGGCCCTGGGGGCGGCCTGCGGCAAGAAGGTCATGCCCCAGCCCCAGGACAACCGCGAACTGTTCAGCTGGCGCGCCACCACGGCCATGGCCACGGCCAACGGCTGCATCGCCGCGCGGGGCGAGGCCCAGGGCAACGTGGACAACCTGGCCTCGGTGATCCTCGAAATCCAGCCGATAGACGGCAGCGCGGACAGCTGCGCGGGATGCCCCTTCCAGGCCACGTCGCGCCAGGAATTCCGGCCGGAAAAGCAGATCACCCCGCAGGACACCGCCATCGTGGAAATGACCATGTGCCCCGACCGCAAGGCCCCGGCCTACCGCTGGCGGCTGGTGGGGGTGAACGTGCTGACCCGCTTCGCGCACGCCCTCGGCAAGGTGCAGACGCTGGTGGTGGACCCCGACGCCCCCGGCTTCGAACTGCCGGTGGAAGACGCTCCGCCCCAGCAGCAGACCGAAATCGTGATTCCGTAACGACGGGGCCGCGCCGGGCGTGCCCGGCAGGGGCGCGCGCGGCCGCGCCCGCCCGCAGGGAGGAGACGCATGCACCACTTCCAGTACCGCGACGGCGAACTGCACGCCGAAGACGTGCCGGTGCGCGAACTGGCCAGCCGGTACGACACGCCGCTGTACGTCTATTCGGCCGCCACACTGCGCCGCCACTTCCAGGCCTTCGACAGTGCGTTCACCGGCGTGGGCCACCTGACCTGCTATTCGGTCAAGGCCAACTCCAACGTGCACCTGCTGCGCCTGCTGGCGGACATGGGCGCGGGCATGGACATCGTGTCCGGGGGCGAACTGCACCGGGCGCTCACGGCCGGGGTGCCCGGCCAGCGCATCGTGTACAGCGGGGTGGGCAAGCGCGACGACGAAATCCGTGCCGCGCTGGAGGCCGACATCCTGCTGTTCAACGTCGAATCGGTGCAGGAACTGGAGCGCATCGACGCCGTGGCCGGGGAAATGGGGTGCACCGCCCGCATCGGCGTGCGCATCAACCCCGACGTGGACCCCAAGACCCACCCGTACATCTCCACGGGCATGCGCAACAACAAGTTCGGGCTGGACATGGAACAGGCCCAGGCCGCCTACCTGCTGGCCCGCGACCTGCCCAACGTGACCCCGGTGGGCATCGACTGCCACATCGGCTCGCAGCTCACCACCCTGGCCCCGTTCCTGGAAGCGCTGGACCGGGTGCTGGACTTCCACGAACGGCTGCGCGACCTCGGGCTGTCCATCACCCATCTGGACCTTGGCGGCGGGCTCGGCATCACCTACGGAGAAGAAACCCCGCCCCATCCCAGGGAATTCGGCGAGGCCGTGTCCGACCGGCTGCGCGGGCGCGGGCTGTCGCTGATCCTCGAACCCGG
>JALHHV010000444.1 GCA_022837365.1 Desulfovibrio sp.
CTCCTTCGAAAATAACCTCCGTTAGGCCATTGCCTCACCAAGAGCAATCTGAACCTTGGCCCCGGTGAGCTTCTCCAATTGTCGCGTGTAATAGGCCACTTTGGCATCCTTGTCGCGCTGATTGTAGTACTCCGCTCCCAAATCATGATACACTTCACCGCTACGCAACATCTGCCAAATGGCTTTCAGGATGGAGTGGGCAATCGCCATGATGGCGCGTTGTTTGCCCCGGCGGGCGACGAGGCGCTGATAGCGGGCCTTGAAAAAACTGTCTTTGGTGCGAATGGCAGCCTGCGCACACTCCACCAAGGTACTCTTCAGCACGCGGTTGCCCTTGGTGGTTCGCCCAGAATAGTGCTTGCCCCCACTCTCGTTGTTGCCCGGCGCCACACCTGCCCAACGACACAAGTGTCCAGCAGTCGGAAACACTGACATGTCAACCCCAATCTCTGCCAAGATGATCTGGGCGGCCTCGCGATTGATGCCCGGAATGGTGTCCAACAAACTCACCGCCGTGGACCACGAGATCGGGCTCCCTGCCGGAGTCGGCGGGGTTGCCGTTGCTTCTTCGGCCGTTTCCGACGCCTCGGACAGGGGGCTCATCGCCTCGAGTTGCCGCTCAATCTCCGCCTCGATCTCCGCGACTTGCTCATCCAAAAAATCGATGTGCTCCAACTGTTGACTTAAGAGAAACCGATGGTGTGGTTCGACCTTGCCTGTCAACGCCCGCTCTAACTCCGGAATCTTGTTCCGCAGGCGCCCCCGGGCTAATTCGGCTAACGCTTCGGCGTCGGTGTTCCCCGCCGCGAGTTCAGCCAAGATCGCCCGCGCCGATACCCCTTGCAGGTCCGTGGCCACTGAGGCTAACTTGATGTTGGCCCCTTCCAGCAATTTCTGCACCCGATTCACCAGCCGACTGCGCTCTTGAATCAACCGCGTGCGATAGCGGGTCAACTCGCGCAACGCCCGCTGCGGCTTGGGCGGAATGAAACTCGGCTGCAGCAGCCCGTAGGCAAGCAACTCTGCCAACCATTCCGCATCGCTCGCATCGGTCTTCCGCCCGGGTACCCGCTTCACGTGCTGGGCGTTCACCACCCAAACCTCGAAATCTTCTTCCAACAAGTTATACACGGGCTTCCAGTAGTCGCCGGTGCTCTCTAACGCTACCTGCCGACACTCCCACTCCTGCAGCCAGTCATACGCCTGGAGCAATTCCGGCGTGGTCGTCCCAAAGGTGTGCGTCTCCCACTCTACCTGCTGCTCTTCCGTCACCCGCAGCCGTGTCACGACTACTGTCTTCTTATGCACATCTATGCCCGCTACCCGCTCGTAAGTGATCCGCATGGCTCCCTCCCTAACCCTTGAAATCTGATTGGCCGGGAATCCCCTCTGAAGAGAAACTCCTTCGCGTGCTCACAGCTACATTGTACGGTGCCTCAGGATTCCCATGGCAGTCTCCTTCACAGGCGCGCGGCACCAGCTTAATATCGCCCTGAGACCAATCCTCCTTCAAGTATACTCAAAGCGGGACGCTTGCCACCAGTCATTTTCATCCTTGGATGGTGTGCGCCAGCACATGGCGTCTCCTTCGAAAATAGAGATCAGCG
>JALHHV010000445.1:0-707 GCA_022837365.1 Desulfovibrio sp.
GACAAGAAGGGCCTGTACCGCGCGGTGCTGCTGCAACCCTTCCCCGAGCCGCCGCTGCCCCCGTCCGAGATGTCGGGCATATCGGGCGCATCGGGCGCAGCGGGCGGACCCGGCATGCCCGCGCCCGCGCCTGGCGAAGGTTCCGGCGTCGCGTCCGTTCCTGCCGACCCGGAAGTCCGGCTGCGCGCCTTCATCCATTCGCAACTGCACCGCACGCGCGGCTCGCGCCGGCCGGAATGGTACAACCGGCTGCTGATCCGCGAGATGACCGACCCCACCGGCGTCATCGGCGACATCGTGGGCAAGGTCATCGGCACGCGGGCGGGCTACCTGGCGGAAACGGTGCGCGAACTGCTGGGCGAGCAGGAGCGCAGCCGCGCCGTGGCGCTGTGCGCGCTGAGCGTGGTGGGGCAGAGCCTGCACCACCACTTCGCGCGGAACGTCATTCCGCTGCTGTACCCGGAAATTTCGTACGATGCCGCCAGCCTCGACGAACTGGAGGAACACATCACCGCCTTTTCCCTGGCGGGCATCGCCGCCCTGCGCGAGCGACTGCGCGCCCCGCAGCCCGAATCACCCGACGTCGCGACGTCGCGCGCCGCATCCACCACCCCCACTCCCAGCCGCCAACGGAACCCCGCATGAACACCGACGTCCAGTCCAAACCCCGATTCCGGACCAGCACCGTTGCCCCGTCTCCCGCTGCG
>JALHHV010000445.1:731-1794 GCA_022837365.1 Desulfovibrio sp.
GGCGACGACGCCGCCAAGGCCAAGCCGCAGAAGCGTCCCGTGCCGGTCACCACGGCCCTGTCCGAAAAGCGCGACCTGCCCGTGGTGGTGCGCACCGTGGGCAACGTGGAGCCCTACGCCACGGTGTCCGTGAAGTCGCGCGTGGACGGCCAGATCGTGGGCGTGCACTTCAGGGAAGGGCAGGACGTGCGCAAGGGCGACCTGCTGTTCTCGGTGGACCGCCGGGCCCTGGAGGCCGCCCTGAACGAGGCCCAGGCCAGGCTGCAACGCGACCGCGTGCTGCTGGCCAAGGCCGACGAGGACGTGCGCCGCTTCGAAACCCTGGTGGCCGACGGCTACGTCAGCCGCGAGCAGTTCGAGCAGTACCGCTCCACGGCCGATTCGCTGCGGGCCACGGTGCGCGCCGACGAGGCCGCCGTGGAGACGGCCAGGGTGCAGCTTTCGTATTCCACCATCACCGCGCCCATGTCCGGCCGCGCCGGGCAGGTCAAGGTGGACCAGGGCAACATGGTGCGGGCCGGGGCGGACACGGTGCTGGTGGTCATCGACCAGATAGAGCCCATCTACGTGGGCTTCGCCCTGCCGGAAATGCACTTGGCCGCCGCCCGCGCGCGCATGGCCGCCGGGGGCGTGCCGGTGGAGGCGCGGGTGCCCGGCCCCGGCGCGGGCACGGCCGTTGCCGCGCGGGGCGCGGTGACCTTCGTGGACAACGCGGTGAACACCGCCACCGGCACCATCCGCATGCGCGGCACCTTCGCCAACGAATCACGGGTGCTGTGGCCCGGCCAGTTCGTGGACGTGTACGTGGAACTGGGCATCCTGCCCGGCGTGGTGGTGGTGCCCTCGCAGGCGGTGCAGACCGGCAGCCAGGGGCTGTTCGCCTACGTGGTGGGCCGGGACGACACCGTGCAGCTGCGCAAGGTGCGCACCGGCCTTGCGTACGGCGGCCTGGTGGTGGTGGAGGAGGGCGTGGCCGAGGGCGAGCGGGTGGTGGTGGACGGCCACCTGCGCCTGACCCCCGGCGCAGTGGTGGAGGAAAAGGCCCCCGCCGGGGCGGTTCCCG
>JALHHV010000445.1:1799-4867 GCA_022837365.1 Desulfovibrio sp.
CCGGCGGCAAGGGCGCGGCCCCGGCGGAGGCGCGCCAGTGAACATCGCGGCGTTCTTCATCCGCAGGCCGGTGACCACCTGCCTGGTCATGCTGGCCATGTTCCTGTTCGGGGTGGTGGGCTACCGCAACCTGCCGGTCAGCGACCTGCCCAACGTGGACTTTCCCACCATCCAGGTGACGGCCGAGCTTTCCGGGGCTGACCCGGAAACCATGGCCAGCGCCGTGGCCACCCCGCTGGAGCGCCAGTTCGCCACCATCGCGGGCATCGACTCCATGACCTCGTCGAGCACGCTGGGGCGCACCCGCATCACCATCCAGTTCGCCCTCGACCGCGACATCGACGCCGCCGCGCTGGACGTGCAGTCGGCCATCTCGCAGGCGCAGCGCCGCCTGCCCGACGACATGACCACGCCGCCCTACTTCCGCAAGGTCAACCCCGCCGACCAGCCCATCCTGTACATCGCGCTCACCTCGCCCACCCTGCCCCTGTCGCAGGTGAACGAATACGCGGACACCATGCTGGCCCAGCGCATCTCCATGGTGGCCGGGGTGGCCCAGGTGCAGGTGTACGGTTCGCAGAAGTACGCGGTGCGCGCCCAGGTGGACCCGCGCGCCCTGGCCACGCGCGGCCTCGGGCTGGACGAGGTGGCCACGGCCATCGCCGACTCCAACGTCAACCTGCCCACCGGCACCCTGCAGGGCGACCATACCTCGCGCAACATCCAGGCCAGCGGCCAGCTGTTCGACGCGGCCTCGTACCGGCCCATGGTGGTGGCCTGGCGCGACGGCGCGCCGGTGCGACTGGGCGAGCTCGGCCGGGTCATCGACAGCGTGGAGCAGGACAAGCAGTTCACCTGGTTCAACGACACGCGCGGCATCGTGCTGGCCGTGCAGCGCCAGCCCGGCTCCAACACCGTGGCCGTGGTCAACGCGGTGAAGGACCTCCTGCCCTCGTTCGAGCGGCAGTTGCCTGCGTCCGTGCAACTGAACGTGATGTACGACCGTTCGCAGACCATCCGCGAATCGGTGGACGACGTGAAGTTCACCCTGGTGCTCACCGTGTTCCTGGTGGTGCTGGTGATCTTCCTGTTCCTGCGCAGCCTGTCGGCCACGGTCATCCCCAGCCTGGCCCTGCCCATGTCGGTGGTGGGCACCTTCGCGCTGATGTACGTGTTCGGGCACAGCCTGGACAACCTGTCGCTGATGGCCCTGACCCTGGCCGTGGGCTTCGTGGTGGACGACGCCATCGTCATGCTCGAGAACATCGTGCGCCACAAGGAAATGGGCAAGCCGGTCATGCAGGCGGCCCTGGACGGCTCGAAGGAGATCGGCTTCACCATCATCTCCATGACCATCTCGCTGGCGGCGGTGTTCATTCCCGTGCTGTTCATGGGCGGGGTGGTGGGGCGGCTGTTCCGCGAATTTTCGGTGGTCATCATGGTGGCCATCGGCCTTTCGGGCGTGGTCTCGCTGACGCTCACGCCCATGCTGTGCAGCCGCTTCCTGAAGCCGCACGGCGCGGAGCGCCACGGCCGCGTGTACAACGCGCTGGAGGCGTTCTTCGACGGGCTGCTGCGCATCTACGAGCGCACCCTGCGCTGCCCAGCGGCGACACGGGCCAGCTTTCCGGCTTCACCGAGGCGGACCAGTCCATCTCGTTCGACGCCATGGTGCGCAACCAGACCGCCCTGCACGCGGTGCTGGCGGCCGACCCGGCCGTGGCATCGTTCACCTCCGTCGTGGGCGCGGGCGGACCCAACCTGGGGGGCAACGCCGGGCGGCTGATCATCATGCTCAAGGACCGCCACCAGCGCAAGGAAACGCCGGAACAGGTCATCCAGCGGCTGCGCCCGAAACTGAACACCCTGCCCGGCATCCAGGCCTTCGTGTCCAACCCGCCGTCCATCAACATCGGCGGCCGCACCACCAAGAGCCTGTACCAGTACACCATCCAGGGGCCGGACACCGAGGAATTGTACCGGGTGGCCCCCCTGCTGGAAGAACGCATGCGCACCCTGCCCGGGTTGCAGGACGTGACCAGCGACCTGCAACTGAAGAACCCCGAGGTGCGCGTGACCATCCACCGCGACAAGGCGGCGGCCCTCGGCGTATCGGCCCAGCGCATCGAAGAGGCGTTGCAGTCGGGCTTCAGTTCGCGGCAGGTGTCCACCATCTACGCGCCCACCAACGACTATGCCGTGCTGCTGGAACTGCTGCCGGAATACCAGCGCGACGCCTCGGTGCTGCCGCTTTTGTACGTGCGGGCCAATTCCGGCATGCTGGTGCCGCTGGACACCCTGGCCAGCCTCAGCGAAGGGGTGGGGCCGCTGTCGGTGAACCATTCCGGCCAGCTGCCCTCGGTGACCGTGTCCTTCAACCTGCGGCCCGGCGTGGCCCTGGGCGAGGGGGTGGCGCAGGTCGAGCAGGTGGCCGCGCCCCTGCTGCCCGCCGACGTGGTGGGCTCGTTCCAGGGCACGGCGCAGGCCTTCCAGAACTCGTTGCAGGGCATGGCCGTGCTGCTGGTCCTGGCGGTGTTCGTCATCTACATCGTGCTGGGCATCCTGTACGAGAGCTTCATCCACCCGCTGACCATCCTTTCGGGCCTGCCCTCGGCGGGCATGGGCGCGCTGCTCACGCTGATGTTCTTCGGGTACGACCTGAACCTGTACGCCTTTGTGGGCATCATCATGCTCATCGGCATCGTGAAGAAGAACGCCATCATGATGATCGACTTCGCCATCGAGTCCGAGCGCGTGGAGGGCCGCGCCCCGGCGGACGCCATCTTCCACGGCTGCCTGGTGCGCTTCCGGCCCATCATGATGACCACCATGGCCGCGCTCATGGGCGCGCTGCCCATCGCCGTGGGCTTCGGCGCGGGCGCCGAGGAACGCAGGCCGCTGGGCCTGGCCGTGGTGGGCGGCCTGATGGTGTCGCAGTTGCTGACCCTGTACATCACCCCGGTGTACTACATGTACCTGGACAGGCTGAGCCGTTGGCTGCAACGCAAGATGGGGCGGGCGCTGGGCAACGAGCGGGCCGCGCCGCAACCGCAGGCCTAGCCCGGCTG
>JALHHV010000446.1 GCA_022837365.1 Desulfovibrio sp.
GCTTCCGGCGCGTCCGCTCCGGCGGGCGTTCCGGCCATGCGCGCGGCCGGGCGCGGCGGCGATTTCAGCGGGGATTGGGGGGACATGCGGCTCCCTGGCGTGGTTCCGGGAATGGCTTCTTGCCTGCAACTGCCTCAAGACGCTGCATATGGCAAGGGGCCACGGCCTTCCGGCCCCGACGCGCCGGGTACCCCCGGTTTGGCGTCTTGCAGGCGCGGGGCGTGACGCACTGGCGGTTATCATTGCATATTCGATAACGGTCCTGTACGGTTAGATGAATATCTCGGATTTTTGCGAAAGGGGTTTCGGGCATGGAAATCGTGCTTGGCGCGGTGGTCGGTTTTCTGCTGCTGGTGATGGTGCTGGTTTCGACCCAGCGCTCCAACGCCGCGCGCGAGGAACGCCTGCGCGGACTGCACGCCCGGCGCCGCGCACTGGCCGTGGACCTGCGCAAGTTGCAGGAAAACATGCAGCAGTTGAAGATCGTGGAGCACCGCAAGCTGGCCGAGGCCGACGAGCGCGCCAGCCGCGAGGTGGAGGTGCGCAGGCAGCGCGAGGCGCGCCAGCAGGCAAGCCGGTTCGGCAGCATCCTCGACGTGCTGCTGCACGAGCGGCTGCTGTCCGCCGAACAACTGGCCAAGGCCCGCAGCTACAAGGACCAGACCCGCTCGCACTACCCGCTGTCCGAAATCGTGACCATGCTGGACTACGTCAAGGCCGACGTGGTGCAACGCATGCGCCAGCGCTACCCCAAACTGTCCGACGAATAGCCGGGGCGGCGGCCCGCCGGGCGCTTGGCGCTCATCTTGCATGAAATAAAGGCGGCGGCAGGATTCTCCCTGTTCCGGCCAGGAGCATGCGGCCGCTTGACCCGGCCCGCCGTCGCTGCCACTATCCGGCCAGTACGCACTCACGCGCGAGGAGCCCGCACCACATGAACAAGATTCTGGCGCAGGACGAGGTCGATGCACTGCTTCGCGGCCTTTCCGGCGGCGAGATAGAGAGCGAGACCGACATCCCCGAGGACGACTCGGGCATCGTCCCGTTCGACCTCGCCAACCAGGACCGCATCATTCGCGGCCGCATGCCGGTTCTTGAAATCGTCAACGACCGGTTCGCGCGGCTGTGCACCAACGCGCTGTCCAACACGGTGCGCAAGCGGGTGGAGCTGAACCCCATCTCCATCGACATGACCAAGTTCGGCGATTTCATGCGCTCGCTGCCGGTGCCCACCAGCATCAACATCTTCAAGATGGAGCCGCTGCGCGGCAACGCCATCATCGTGGTGGACTCGCGCTTGGTCTTCGCCCTGGTGGAGAACTTCTTCGGCGGCGCGGGCAGCCAGCCCAAGATCGAGGGCCGCGAATTCACGCGCATCGAGCAGGCCATCGTGGACCGGGTGATCAAAATCGCCCTGGACAACATGGAAGAGTCGTGGCGGCCGGTGCACGACGTGAGCCTGGAACTGGTGCGCTCCGAGATCAACCCGCAGTTCGCGGCCATCGTGCCGCCCAGCGACGTGGTGGTGGTGATCACCTTCGAGGTGGAACTGGAAACGGCCATCGGCTCCATGGTCATCTGCCTGCCGTACGCCACCATCGAACCCATCCGTTCCAAGCTGCACGCCAGCTTCCAGACCGAACGCCTGGAAGTGGACCACGCCTGGGTCTCGCGCCTGAAGGAACGGCTGCTGGAAACCCCGGTGAACCTCAAGATACGCTTCGGCGAAACCAAGATCACCGGCAACCAGCTGCTGCGCTTGCAGGTGGGCGACGTGCTGCTGCTGGACACGGACACCGACGACCTGCTGGAATGCACCGTGGAAGGGGTGACCAAATTCTGGGGCATTTCCGGCACGGTGAAAGCCAACAAGGCGTTCCAGATCATCAATGAAGAGGAGCCGCGCTACACCTGACGCGCGGCGGCCCGCCACGCGCGGGACATGCAGGACGAACGACGGCGCGCCCGCGAGGGTGCGCCGT
>JALHHV010000447.1 GCA_022837365.1 Desulfovibrio sp.
CGCATTTCATCCACCAGCCTTTCGAACCTCCATCCCAAAGGACGGTTTCATGTCACGGGTCGTATTCCTGGACGAGCGCTGCAAGGGGTGCCTGTTGTGCACCACGGTGTGCCCAAAGGGCATCATCGCGCAGTCCTCGCGCTTCAACAGACAGGGCTACAAGGTCGCCGAGGTTCCGGCGGATGCCATGAAGGACTGTACGGGCTGCGCCTCGTGCGCGCTGATCTGCCCGGACGTCGCCATCCGCGTCATCAAGTCGCGCAAGGCCAGGAAGGCCGGGAAGGAGTAGCCCCATGCCGCACAACACACCCGACACGGGCACGCCGGAACGCATCTTCATAAAGGGCAACGAGGCCATAGCGCACGGCGCGCTGGCCGCGGGCTGCCGCTGCTACTTCGGCTACCCCATCACCCCCCAGAACGACATTCCGGAAATGATGTCCTTCGCCCTGCCCGACGCGGGCGGCGAATTCGTGCAGGCGGAAAGCGAGGTAGCCTCGGCCAACATGCTGCTGGGCGCGGCCGCCGCGGGCATCCGCGCGCTGACCTCGTCGTCCAGCCCCGGCATCTCGCTGATGCAGGAAGCCATCTCGTACATGGCGGGCAGCGAACTGCCCGGCGTCATCGTGAACATGAACCGGGGCGGCCCCGGCCTCGGCGACATCGGCCCCTCGCAGGGCGACTACTTCCAGTCGGTGAAGGGCGGCGGCCACGGCGACTACAAGTTGCTGGTGCTGGCCCCGGCCACCTGCCAGGAATGCTACGACATGATGGTGGAAGCCTTCGACCTGGCCTTCAAATACCGCAACCCGGTCATGGTGCTGGGCGACGCCATCGTGGGCCAGATGAAGGAGCCGGTCACCCCGTGGAAGCCCGCCGCCGCTGAAGGCCCCGGCTCTGCGGAAGCCGCCGACTGGCGGCTGGAAGGGGCCAGGGGACGCAAGCCGCGCCTCTTGAAGTCGCTGTTCCTGGAAGACGGCGCGCTGGCGGGCCAGAACCGGCATCTCCAGGCCAAGTACGCCTCCATGCAGGCCGAGGCCAGGGCGGAATGCTTCCTGACCGACGACGCCGAACTCATCGTGGTGGCCTACGGGTCCATCGGGCGCATCGCCAAGTCCGCCATCCGCAAGCTGCGCGCCCAGTGGCGGAGCAGGGAAAGCGCTTCCTGACCATCGAGCACAACTGCGGCCAGATGGTGGAGGACGTGCGGCTTTCCATTCGCGGCATCGTGGATTCGGCCTTCTACGGGCACATGCCGGGCGAGATGCCCGGCTCGGACGATTTCCTCGCGCCCATTCTGGACGCCATGGGGGGCAAGTGATGCAGGCTGACGCACAACTGGCGCTCGCCGACGACGAGCAGATGGCCTTCGAGGTTCCCGGCGTGCTGGTGGACCGCGCCACCCACTACTGCCCCGGCTGCCACCACGGCATCGCCCACCGCCTGGTGGCCGAAGTGCTGGAGGAAATGGGCGTGGTGGAGGACACCATCTGCGTGGCCTCCATCGGCTGTTCGGTGTTCATCTACAACTACCTGGCCGTGGATTCGGTGGAGGCCCCGCACGGGCGCGCCCCGGCCGTGGCCACCGGCGTCAAGCGCGCCCGCATGGACAAGATCGTGTTCACCTACCAGGGCGACGGCGACCTTGCCTCCATCGGCCTTGCGGAAGTGATGCACGCCGCCAACCGGGGCGAGCGCATCACCATCGTGTTCGTGAACAACACGGTGTACGGCATGACCGGCGGCCAGATGGCCCCCACCACCCTCATCGGCCAGAAGACCACCACCTGCCCCGGCGGCCGCTGCCGCGACCGCGAGGGCATGCCCATCCGCATGGCCGAGATCATCGCCGGGCTTGGCGGGGTGGCCTATTCCGCCCGCGCCTCGCTGGACAGCGTCAAGAACATCCGCGCCGCCAGGAAGGCCGTGCGCAAGGCCTTCGACGTGCAGCAGCAGGGCCTGGGCTTCGGCTTCGTGGAACTGCTGTCCGGCTGCCCCACCAACTGGCGCATGGACGCGGTGAAGGCCAATACCCGCATCCGCGAGGAAATGATCCCCTACTTCCCGCTGGGGGTGTACAAGGACGTGACCGAAGGCGAGGGGGTGTGCTGATGGCGCTCTACCAGGACGTGATCATGGCCGGGTTCGGCGGCCAGGGCGTGATGCTCATCGGCAACCTGCTGGCCTACGCGGGCATGAACGCGGGGCTCAACGTCACCTACATTCCGGTGTACGGGCCGGAAATGCGCGGCGGCACCGCCAACTGCACGGTGGTGGTATCGGACGAGGACATCGGCTCGCCCATCATCCAGCGGCCCAAGAGCCTCATCGTCATGAACCAGCCCTCGCTGGACAAGTTCCAGCCCCGGCTGGAGGACGGCGGGGTGCAGGTGCTGAACTCCTCGCTGGTGGACGTGAAGCAGGCCGAGGCGCGCGTGCGCACCGTGGCCGTGCCCGCCAACGAAATAGCCGACACGCTGGGCAACACCAGGATGGCCAACATGGTGGCGCTGGGGGCCTACGTGCGGGCCACCGGCGTGGTGGACCTGGACATCGTGAAGAAGAGCCTGACCAGCGTCATTTCCGCCCACTACAGCCATCTGATTCCCAAGAACGCGGATGCGTTGCAGGCGGGGTACGACCACGCTGGATAACCTGCCGGAACGGCGGGACGCTGCCCCGCCCCGCCCGCAACCGGAGCGCAACGGCAACGCGGGGCGTGAGGCGCGCCAAACCCCATGTCCCGCAAGGGCTGCGGGGAACATGACGGAAAAACCGGCCGCCCGCCGCGAATCTTCGCGGCGGGCGGTTTCGTTTCCGTGCGCCAGCGCCCCGCATATCCCCAACCATGACAGGGTGATGCGCAAGAAACATTCCGGCCATCTTCCCGCCCCGGTCTGGACGCAGCCCGCGCCGATGCCTACCTGTACGGGTGAAGGCGCGGCACGGGGCCGCGCGGATGCCGGACATTCCGGCCCGTTGACACAACCCCAGCCACGGGAGTG
>JALHHV010000448.1 GCA_022837365.1 Desulfovibrio sp.
CCGACCTGGTCGTCGGGCACCACCACGGTGACCACGCGCTTGGAATACAGCCTGCCCTTTTCGCCGAGCAGTTCCACGGCCTCTTCGAACCCTTCCCTGGCGCCTTCCAGCAGGTCGCTGCTGACCAGCCCCTTGCCCCGGCCGAAGGCCTCGTGGGCGTAGAAGCCGTTCACGCCCGCCTCGGTCAGCGCCTTCTTGGTCTGGTTCATCTTGTTCAGGCGCACTACGGCCATGATCTCCTTCATGCGGCGGCCTCCTCGACATCGGGTTCCTTCACGCCGGAACTGATGGTGTAGACCTCTTCCACCGGGGTGACGAAGATCTTGCCGTCGCCGAAGGCGCCCTTGGCGCCGGTGCGGGCCGCGTGCATGATGGTGTCGATGACGAACTGCTTCTCGCCGGCCTTCACCACGCTGATCAGCAGGGTCTTGGGAATCTCGTCGTAGGTGATCTCGCCGATCTTGATGCCGCGCTGCTTGCCGCGCCCGGCCACGGACATCTTGGTCACGGCCGGGAAACCGGCGGCCATGAGGGCGGCCAGCACGTCGTCGGATTTTTCGGGTCTCACGATGGCACGAACCATGATCATCATCGCCGTTCTCCTTCAGATTTGGTGGCAGTCGTCTGTTGGGTTCTCATCAGGCGCTGTTTCCGAACGAGGAATTCCGTTCGTCGGCAAGGAAAACGAGTCTGGCATGGAGGGAGCATACTCTTATCGTATTCGACCGGGCCTTAGCCGTTAGGCGAGCGCGTGGCGCGAGTCTTACGGATAAGGACAGCAGAGCTATGCCAGATGATGTTTGACGCAGCCGACGGGCGGAAGAACCGTTCGGAACCGGCCTAGGCTTCGAACAGGCCGTAATCCATCAGCAGCTTTTCCAGTTCCGCGATCTGGAGGGGCTTCGGCACCACGAACATCTTGTTCTCGTCGATGGCTTTCGCCAGATTGCGGTAGTGCTGGGCCTGCCCGTGTTCGGGGGAGAACTCGATGACGGTCTGGCGGTGGATTTCGGCGCGCTGCACCTGGTTGTCGCGCGGGACGAAGTAGATCATCTGGGTGCCGATCTTGCGGGCCAGCTCCTCGATCATTTCCTTTTCGTTGTCCACGTTGCGCGAGTTGCAGATGAGGCCGCCAAGGCGCACCGCGCCCGATTCGGCGTACTTCATGATGCCCTTGCAGATGTTGTTGGCCGCGTACATGGCCATCATCTCGCCGGAACACACGATGTAGATTTCCTCGGCCTTGCCGTCGCGGATGGGCATGGCGAAGCCGCCGCACACCACGTCGCCGAGCACGTCGTAGAACACGTAGTCCAGCTTCTGGTCTTCCTCGTACGCGCCGAGGGATTCCAGCATGTTGATGGAGGTGATGATGCCGCGCCCCGCACAGCCCACGCCCGGTTCGGGACCGCCCGATTCCACGCAGAGGGTGGTGGAGTAGCCCTGCTTGCGGATATCATCGAGTTCCACGTCCTCGCCCTCGTCCCGCAGGGTGTCGAGCACCGACTTCTGGGCCAGGCCGCCCAGCAGCAGGCGGGTGGAGTCGGCCTTGGGGTCGCAGCCCACGACCATGACCTTGCGGCCCAG
>JALHHV010000449.1 GCA_022837365.1 Desulfovibrio sp.
ACGTCCGCCTCGGTGGTGTCGAAGCTGGTCATCCAGCGCACCTCGTGCAGCACCGGGTCCCATTCGTAGAAGTAGAAGTCCTGCTGCAACCGGGCGATGTGCTCTGGCGAAAGGCGCGCGAACACCGCGTTGGCCTCCACCGGCCGGGTGATCTCGACGTGGGGCAGGCCGCGCAGGCTGTCGGCCAGCAGGCGGGCCATGGCGTTGGCGTTGCGGGCGTTTTCCAGCCACAGGCCATCGTGCAGCATTTCGATGAACTGCGCGGCGATGAAGCGCATCTTCGAGATAAGCTGCATGCCCTGCTTGCGGATGAAGTTGAATTCCCGCGACAGTTCGGGATTGAAGAAGATCACCGCCTCGCCGAACATCATGCCGTTCTTGGTGCCGCCAAAGGACAGCACGTCCACGCCCGCGTCGCGGGTCAGTTCGGCCAGGCTCACGTCCAGCGCCGCCGCCGCGTTGGCCAGCCGCGCGCCGGGGAGTACACGGTGCCAAGCTCCGTGGACTGGGTGATGGAAACGACCCGCGGCTGGCTGTGGTGGAAGTCGCCGATCATGTGCAGCAACGGTTCGATATCCGTGCTCCGGATGCGCCCGTCGTACGAGGGGACGGCCTGGAGCTTGGACCCGGTCACCGATTCCGGCGCGCCGCACTCGTCCACGTTGATGTGGGCCACGTCCGCGCAGACCACCGAATGCCACGGCCGGGTCACGGCGCGCAGCCCCAGCACGTTGGCCGCCGTGCCCAAAAACACGAAGTACATGTCGATGTCCGGCCCGAAGTGTCGGGCGAACACTTCCTTCGCCTGCCCGGTGTACGGGTCCTGCCCGTAGGGGCGGGCGTACCCGGCGTTGGCGCGCTCCATGGCGGCGAGAATGCGCGGGTGCACGCCCGAGGCGTTGTCGCTGGCGAAACTCTTGAGGCTCACTGGTGTGTCTCCTGCTCTGGCTCTTGCGTGGCGGGGCGGCATGGGCGGCCCCGTCCGTGGCGCCTGGTATGGCGGCGCGGGCGCGCCGCCGGAATGGGGAAAAGATGTGTCGCGGCCGGTCAGGCTCAGTTGATCAGGCCCGGCCGCCCGGAACGGCATACCCCGCGATAAACATCGAGGGTACGGTTCAGGAAGTCTGCCCGGTGCAGGCTTGCGATGCGCAGTCCGCAGGCCTCGCGCAGGATTTCCAGCCACGGAGGGCTGTCCATGGCGTGGGCGATGGCTCCGGCCATGGCCTCCGCGTCGCCGGGGGGCACCAGCGCGCCGTGGGGCAAGAGATCGGGCATGACCCCCACGGTGGTGGACACCAGCGGCCTGCCGCAAGCCATGATTTCCAGCGCGGCGCGGGCGATGGTCTCGGACCACAGCGAGGCCACCACGCCCAGGTCCATGGCCGAGATGCACGCGGCCACGTCCGGCCGTTTGCCGGTGATCACCGAAATGTCCCCGATGCCCGCCTCGCGCAGCCAGCCCCGCACCGTGGCCTCGGGCGTGGCCGAATCGAACCCGGCCAGCATCAGCCGCAGGCGCGGACGCGGCGTGCCGTCCCAGCGGCCCGCGCGCAGGCCCGCCACGGTCTCGATGAGTTCGCGCTGGCCCTTCACGGCGTCGAACCGGCCCAGCAGCCCCACCACGAAGTCGCCGTCCGACCAGCCGTATTCGGCGCGCACCCGGGCGCGGCCCGCCGCGTCGAACCGGAACATTTCCTCGTCCACCCCGCCGAGGATGGTGTGCACCCGGTCGGCGGGCACGCCCATTTCATTGACGAAGTGCCCGGCCATCACCGAATTGGTGGCGATGACCGCATCGGCCACGCGGGTGTGCAGGAACAGGTTGGGCCGGTTGCCCTTGGGCAGGCGCTGGTCGCCGCGCGTGCGCACCAGCCCGAAGCGGTGCGGCCCGCGCGC
>JALHHV010000450.1 GCA_022837365.1 Desulfovibrio sp.
AACGCCAGTCGCGTCGCTCCGGGTGGCGCACATGGTCCTGTTCTCCAAGCCCGAAGGTGCCGTCTCCCAGAACCAAAGGGCGGAACTCCTCCGTGTTGCCCGGATGGCCGTTCACCCACTCGTCCGGGCCCACATCCTCACCTTGACCTCGGATCTCGGTTTTCCTCCGCTGACGCTGCCCCTGTTGCACTACAGGAGCATGCCTGCGGCGATTGACCTGGATGCTGCCGAGAGCAGTCTCGATGGCGCTTAGGGTGGCCGAGCGCGTGGCGTGAGGTGCGGCGTCGGCTGGCTCGCCCAGTGGCTTGAGGAGCCACCCCCTTCTGTTGTGACGCGCTTCACAGTAGGGTTCCGGCATGCGGATGGCCGTCCGCGGGAAGAGGGGGTGCAGGATGACCGTCCAGCCGGAGTCCGAGAAGAAGCTCACGGAGGCTGAGAAGCGCAAGCAGGAGGCCGAGGCGGACCAAGCCGCCGAGACTGTCGAGGAGACAAGGCAGAAGACCGAGAAGCTCCGGATCGAGAACGAGAAGCTCAAGGCTGAACTCGAGGAGTGGAAGGAGCGCGAGTCCGAGCGCACCGCGGAGGCTCGGGCGAAGCAGGAGGAGGCCCGTGCGAAGCAGGACGAGGCCCGGGGCAAGCAGGAAGAGCTCCAGCAGATGATTGAGGGATTGCGGCTGAAGAACCAGGAGAGCGAGCGCGCGGCCCTGAAGGATCTCGTGCCCGATCTCACCGGCGTGGATCGCGGTTCCACCACGGCGGAGACAACCCTCTTCGACGCGTTGCTCAACGGACGCGCCCTCGACGATGCGGCGCGCAAGGTGGCGGTGCAGGTGACAGGGCACTTCAGGAACGCGGCACAGCCCGTCAAGATCGTTGTGACCACAGACCTGGACCTCGCAGCCCGGGACGCTCGGTACCTCGCGGTTCGAGAGCATCTGAAGCAGTTGGAACTGGAAGTGGTCACCGTTCTCGGGCAGCGGCCGGGCCAGCGCCAACTGCTCGCACCGTCCGGGCTCGGCGCCGTGGCAGTCGGGCTTGCGAAGCTGCTCCCCGGCCTCCTCTCGCTGGTGTCAGCCAAACGCGTCCTGAAGACCTCTACCTCGGACCCTGACGCTGACATCGTGCTGATGGCGGTGGCCGGCGCCATCGGGCCGTCGGAGAAGGTGACGCCCGTCGTCGTCGAGAAGACACGGCTCCTGACCGAGTCCGGCGCGGTGGGAACGGCATGGAACGAGTACGAGGACTCACTCCGGCGCCTCGAAGAGGCGATCGCCGAGGAGAAAACGGCTCAGTCGGAGAGCACGCAGGAGGGCGAGGACTCCCGGAAGAGCTGGCTGGAATCGGCCACCACCACGCTCACCGCAGGCCGCGCAGCGGCCTCCGCGTTGACCGCACTCCCCGAGGGAGGTTCGCTCAGCCTGCTTGCCCAGGCCTCGATGCAGGAGGTGCTGCATGACGAGAAACTGGGCGGGCTGCTGGTGCTGAAGGCCGGCGCCGCGTCCGCGACCCAGCTCATCGACGACAGGCCCCTCCTCTTCGACGATCCGCTCTCCGTGGTGAGCACCGCGACGATCGCCTACC
>JALHHV010000021.1:0-11452 GCA_022837365.1 Desulfovibrio sp.
TGGTGTCACGAGACCGGTCCCTACGGCCCCGGCCACCGGGTATGGCAGGCCACCCTGGACTGCCTGCCCTGCCTGGAAGCACGGCCGTGCCCCATCGACGTGAAATGCCTCGACGCCTTCCGGTCGCGCGAGTTTTTGTCCTTTCTGGCCGGACGCCCCGGCGACCGCCACCCCCCGGACATACTGGGCATGGTCTCCACCCTCGACGACATGGGCTCCACCTGGCTCACCGTGTTCGGGGAGGACCCGTCCGCGCCGCGCCGGGTGGAACTGCGGGCGCTGGTGGGCGAGTACCTTGGCCTGTTCGCGGGCGAGGAATTGGCCGACCACGAACTGGCCCGCCTGCTGTACCACGAGGCGGACTGGATGCTGCCCGGCCCGGAGGGCGCGGCGTTCGCCGCCGGTTCACCGGTATGAGGTTCACGCATGACCCAGTCCATCGACACCGCTCCGGCCTCCCGCACCGTTGACTCTCCCGCGCCCGGCGCCAGCCCCGCCGCCTCCGGCATGCCCCGCCTGCGCGTGCTGGTGGTGCTGCCCATGTACGGCGGCTCGCTGCCCATCGGGCGCTACTGCGTGGATGCCCTGCGCGACCTGGGCCACGCGGTCCTCGGCGCGTTCACGGCGCTGAAGGAACTGAAGGTCACGGCGGACCGGCTGGAGTACTTGGAGAACTCGTTTCTTCAAGTTGTCTCGCAGGCGGTGCTGGCCAAGGTGGAAACCTTCGGGCCGGACCTGGTGCTGTGTCTGGCGCAGGCCCCGCTGAACCACCAGGCCCTCAAGCGTCTGCGGCGCGACAACGTGGCCACGGCCATGTGGTTCGTGGAGGACCACCGGGTATTCACCTACTGGCGGGCCTTCGCGCCGTTCTACGACGTGTTCGCGGTGATCCAGCGCCAGCCGTTGCTGGACGAACTGGCCGCCATCGGCGTGCGCGACGCGCTGTACCTGCCCATGGCCGCGCTGCCGTCCTTTCACAAACCACTTGAACTTTCGCCGGTGGACCAGCGCCGCTACGGGGCCGACGTGGCCTTCCTGGGCGCGGGCTACCCCAACCGGCGCGTGGCCTTCCGGCAACTGGTGCATCTGGACTTCAGGATATGGGGCACGGAATGGGACGGCGAACCCCTGCTGGCGCGCCACGTGCAGCAGGGCGGGGCGCGGGTGTCCGCCGAGGATTCGGTGAATATCTACAACGCCAGCCGCATCAACCTGAACCTGCATTCCAGCATCCAGTCCCGCACCCTGGTCAGCGGCGGCGACTTCGTGAACCCGCGCACCTTCGAACTGGCCAGCATCGGAGCCTTCCAACTGGTGGACCGGCGCACCCTGATGGACGAACTGTTCGCCGAGGATGAACTGGCCACCTTCGATTCCATGGACGGGCTGACCTCGGCCATCGCCCACTACCTGGCCCATCCCGGGGAACGGCAGGCCATGGCGGCCCGCGCCCGCGCCCGAGTGCTGGCCGAGCATACCTACCAGCACCGCATGCGCACGCTGCTGGAGTTCATCGCGCAACGCCGCCCCGGCTGGCCCGCCCCGCGCGCGGCCGATGCCGGGCTGCCCGCCGACCTGCCTGATGACATGCGCCGCGACCTTGCCGCGCTGCTGGACCGGCTGGGCCTGCCCGCCGACGCCGCCTTCGCCGACGTGATCACGGCCCTTCGCCAGCGCAGCGGGCAATTGACCCCGCTGGAAACGTCGCTGCTGTTCCTGGACGAGTGGCGCAGGCAGTACGCCTGATAAGCATGTGTCACTTGCCAACGCTTACGGGATGGGCTATGCGCCGGGGCATGATCGTTCGCACAACCTACCTGATCCGGCCCGCCATGCGTGCCGTGTGCGCCATGGCGGCGTGCGCGGCGGTCCTGGCGCTTGCGGTCCGTCCGGCGTTGGCGGGTGGTCCGTCCCAGCAGACGTTGGTGGCCGTTTCCGACGAGTGGGCGCCGCGCATCATGGCCGGGCCGGACGGTTCCGCCGAGGGCATCTGCCCCATGGTGCTGCGCCAGGTGGCCGAAGACCTGGGTCTGGGGGTGGAGTTCGGCTTCATGCCCAAGCCGCGCCGCCAGATGGCCTTTCGCCGGGGCGAGATCAACGTGGTGCCGTGCGTTTCCCCCCTGTGGGAAGAGACACTTTCCGACGTGGCCGTGCATTCCGAGCCGTTCATGATGTCCACGGAAATGGTGCTGATGCCCGCCGGGGCCAAGGGCGTGTTCCGTTCCGTGCGCGATTTCGCCGGGCTGCGCGTGGGCACCATCGGCGGGTACGTCTACCACGACGGCTTCGACGAGGCCTTCGAGACGGGGCTGCTGCGCCGCGAGGACGCCTACACCGTGCCCCAGAACCTGCAGAAGCTGCGGGCCGGGCGCATCGACGCCATGATCGTGGACGACTACGAGGCCGCCTACTGGATGCACGAGGCCGGGTGGTCCGAGGGCGACGTTCGCGTGGCCTACGTGTTCGCCGACCCGGCGCCCATCACGGTGATGCTGCATGCCTCGCTGCGCGAGTTTTTGCCCAAGGTCAACGCCTCGCTGGCGCGCATGCGGAGCAACGGCACCCTGCGCGCCCTGTTCGCGGAATACGGGCCGCGGAAACTGGCCGCGCACCTGACCCGCTGACGCCGGCCGCCGTTCAGGTTTCCATCGCCCGTCAGCCGCCCATCAGTCAATGATGCGCCGCGCCGTCCACCGGAGAGGAATCCGGCGGGGGCGCGGCGCCGTGGCGAGGGGGGCAGGGCGGGGCCGGGGTGGTCCTGTGTGGCCCGGCGTAGTCAGGGGTGATTCTTGAACTTGTCCGCCGTGTGCGGGCTGCCGGAATGGCAGGGGGTACAGTCCATCTTGCCCTTGAGCAGGGGCGACTCCTTGCCGGGGCCGTGGCATTCGCCGCAGTAGGTGACCGAGGCCGGATCGCCGTGGGCCACGGCGAAGGTGCCCGCCTGCTTGGCGTTCATGATGGCGATGGCCTTCACGGCCACGTCGGCGGTGATGCGCGCGCAACGCTCGCCGCGTTCCTTGCTCTTTTCCGCAAAGCCCGATGCCTGGCACCACCGGCCCACGGACACGTGACACAGGGGCGAATTGCTCACGCTGGTGGGCAGCGCCCCCGGCACCCCCTTGGCGTCCGTGCCCGGATCGTACACGGGGAAGGGGGTCTGCTCGTACCAGCGGAACAGTTCCGTCACCATGGGGTCACGGTCCTTGCGGCCCCAGAACAGCGCGAAGGCGCTGGCCGCGCCCAGCAGCGCGCCGCAGATGGTGCCCCAGTCGGAAATGCCGCTCTTGCCCACCTCCAGCATCGTGAAGGGGAACTGGTTGTACGGGGCGCCGTGCTGTTCGCCCATCACGCCCACGATGGCGTAGAAGACACCGTAGCCGCAGCCGTAGCCCTGGTGCCAGTAGCCGTCATAGGCCACCGGCGCGGAGACCTTGGCGTCCAGCACGTGCGGCTTCCACGAGAAGGGGGCGTCCTTCTGGGCAAACCGCCCGGCCGTGGCGGCCATGGCCGCTTCCGGCCCGGAGAACGGCGCCGCGCCCGCCATCAGGCCGCCGGCAAGGCAGCCCGTCGCGCATCCCAGAAAACCCATGGTCTTCAATGCCGATCTTCTGCTTATCCGTTCCATGCCGTACCTCCGGTGAAATGGGAGCGACCACTCGCGCTCGATAGTAACGGCGCATCAGCAAGAGATGTTCCATGCTTGTTCTGTTTTGAAACAGCAGGGAACTGCGGCATGTTGCGTTGAACGGTAGGTGGAGAAAGGTGCAAAGCGGGCTTTTCGCCTGCCAACCGTGCGTGTCGTGTTGCCAACCGGACATTGCAGAGGCGTGCGAGGAGAAGGCGCGGAACGGAAACGGCCGGAAGGGGTACCTTCCGGCCGTTCATGGGGGCAATTTCAGATGGCGGTCGACTGTCCGGGAATGGCCCGGCGCGACGGCACACCGACAGGATTCGCCGGGGCGGAATCCGCTAGCGGCGGCAGCCGCAGCTGGCGGCGGCGCGCATGCCGCGCTCGCCCACGATTTCGGTGCTGATGCCCTTGTCGGTGAACAGTTCCAGCAGGATGCAGTTCTCCACCCGGCCGTCCACGATCATGGCCTTTTCCACGCCTTCCTCCAGCGCTTCCAGGCAGCACTTCACCTTGGGGATCATGCCGCCGGTGAGCGTGCCGTCGGTGAACAGTTCCACGGCCTCGCGGGTGGTCAGCGAACGGATCAGTTCCTTCTGCTTGTCCAGAATGCCCGCCACGTCGGTGAGCAGCAGCAGGCGCTTGGCGCGCAGCGCCCCGGCCACGGCCCCGGCCACGGCGTCGGCGTTGATGTTGTACGTCTCGCCGTTTTCGTCCACGCCCACGGGCGCGATGACCGGCACGAAGTTGTCGCGTTCCAGCGAGCGCAGCAGGGCGGTTTCCACCCCCATCACCTCGCCCACCTTGCCGAGGTCGATGATCTCGGGCGCATGGGTGGCGCTGTTGACCACCATCTCCATCCTGCGGGCGCGGATGAGCTGGCCGTCCTTGCCGGACAGGCCCACGGCCTTGAGCCCGCTGAGGTTCAGCAGGTTCACGATTTCCTTGTTGACCTTGCCCACCAGCACCATTTCCACCACGTCCATGGTGGCGTCGTCGGTGACGCGCAGCCCTTCGCGGAACTGCGACTGGATGTGCAACTGCTCCAGCATGCGGCCGATCTGCGGACCGCCGCCGTGCACCACCACCGGATTGATGCCCACCTGCTTGAGCAGGGCGATGTTCAGGGCGAAGGCGCGCTTCAGCGCTTCGTCCTTCATGGCGTGGCCGCCGTACTTGATGACCACGGTCTGCCCGTGGAACTGGCGCATGTAGGGCAGGCACTCGATGAGCACCTTGGACTGGAGCTTGGCGTAGGCGACGGGGTCTGCGCAGCAGGACGTGGCCTCGTGTTCGGTCTGGCTCATGGCACTCTCTGCGGGCGGTGCGCTGCGGCGGGGCAGCGGCTGGGGTTCTTGCAGGGTCTGTTTCCAAAGCAGGATTTTCGTTTGTTGGCAAGGAAAACAAGCCTGCCATGAAGGAGTGCCTCAGCCGTTATGCGAGTCTTCGAGCATTACGGATGAGGACCGCAACGCGCGGCAGCCGTTAGGCGAGCTTGCGAGCCTTACGGATGGCGACCGCAGCGCGTACTCTTATCGTATTCGACCGATTGGCAGGCGAAGTTTGACCGCGTTGCGCACGATGTCCGTAGGGCTCGCAAGCTCGCCCAACGGCCACGCTTCGCGCCCTTCGGGTCGGACGCCAACGGGCGAAAGGACAATTTGGAAGCAGACCCTACAGGATGTAGCGGCTCAGATCCTTGTTGGCGCGCACGTCGGCCAGGTGCGCGCGCACGTAGTCGCTGTCCACGGTCACCCGGTCGCCGGAGCGGTCCGGGGCCTCGAACGAAAGGTCGGCCAGGATTTTCTCGAGGATGGTGTACAGCCGACGCGCGCCGATGTTCTCGGTCTGGGCGTTGGTTTCCTCCGCGAAGGCGGCGATTTCGCGCAGGGCGTCGCCGGTGAATTCGATGTGCACGCCCTCTGTTTCCAGCAGGGCGGTGTACTGCCGGGTGAGCGCGTTGTGCGGCTCGGTGAGGATGCGCAGGAAGTCGTCCTTTCCCAGCGCGGACAACTCCGCCCGCAGGGGAAAGCGGCCCTGCAATTCCGGAATCAGGTCCGAGGGCTTGCTGAAATGGAACGCCCCGGCCGCGATGAACAGGATGTGGTCGGTGCGCACCATGCCGTACTTGGTGTTGACCACGCTGCCTTCCACGATGGGCAGCAGGTCGCGCTGCACGCCCTCGCGCGAGACGTCGGAGCTTTTCTGGGCGGCGCCGCTGGCGATCTTGTCGATTTCGTCGATGAAGATGATGCCGGTCTGCTCCACGCGCTCGCGGGCAAGGTCGGACACGCGGTCGTGGTCGATGAGCCGGTCGGCCTCTTCCTGCGTCAGCAGGTTGAAGGCGTCGCGCACCTTCATGCGGCGGCGCTTGCGGCGCGAGGGAAAGACCTTGCTGAACATGTCGCGCACCTGCGAGCCCACGTCCTCCAGCCCCGGCATGGACAGCATGCCCACCTGCGGCCCGCCGGATTCCTCCACCTCCATGTCCACCTCGCGCTCGTCCAGATGGCCGCCGTGCCACAGGGTGCGCAGCTTTTCGCGCGTGGAGGAACGGCTGTCCGAAGCCGAGCCGGAGCCCGTGCCCGTGGTGTAGGACGCATCGCCCCGTGCCGGAGGCTGGGGAATGGCCTGGCCGCCGGAAAGGTCGAAGGTCAGGCCGCCCATGCCCTGCCCGGACTGGGGAGAGGGCTGGGGCGGGCCGCCGGGCAGCAGCAGGTCCAGCAGGCGTTCTTCGGCGCGGGCCTCGGCCTTCACGCGCACCTTCTCGTTCTCCTCGGCGCGCACCAGGGCGATGCCGATTTCCATCAGGTCGCGCACCATGGATTCCACGTCGCGGCCCACGTAGCCCACCTCGGTGAACTTGGTGGCCTCCACCTTGATGAACGGCGAGGCGGAAAGCCTGGCCAGCCGCCGGGCGATTTCGGTCTTGCCGACGCCGGTGGGGCCCATCATGATGATGTTCTTGGGGGCTATCTCGTCGCGCAGGGCCGGGTCCAGCTGCTGGCGGCGCCAGCGGTTGCGCATGGCCACCGCCACCATGCGCTTGGCGGCGTTCTGGCCCACGATGTACTTGTCCAGTTCCGAAACGATTTCGCGGGGGGTGAGGTTGCTCATGTCCGGTATGCGCGAAGGCGGGTTGTTCGTGCGGAAGGGGAGGGGGCGCGTGCGCGCCTCCTCCCCGGTCTTGTGGTCACGATGCGCGCGTGCGCGTTATTCCAGGGGCACGGTGCGGAAGAAGGTCTGGCCGCGCCGCATCAGTTGCAGCATCACCGCGCCGCGCTTCTTGCCGTCCTGCTCGATGACCTTGGTGAGGTCGGCGGCGGTGTTCACCGGCTTCAGGTTGGCCAGCAGGATGATGTCCCCGGCGCGGATGTCCGCCTCGGCCGCGGGCTTGCCGCCCTCGACGGCGACCACCAGCAGGCCGCGCGCCTCTTCCAGCTTAAGGTTGCGGGCGTCTTCGGCGCTCACCGGGCGCACGCTCATGCCAAGGCTGGCCGCGGCCTGTTCCTTGCCGCTCTTTTCCGGGCCCGGTTCGCCGCGCTGGGCGGTAAGGTGTTCCGCCGTGCGTTCGCCCAGGGTAAGGTTGACGGTCTTGGTCTGGCCGCTGCGCCACAGGATCAGTTTGGTGGTGTCGCCGGGCTTCAGCGCGGCGATGCGGCGCAGCAGCTGGCTGGAATCGGCCACGTCGTCGCCGTCCACCTTCAGCACGATGTCGCCGGGCTTCAGGCCCGCCTTGTCGGCCGGTTCGCCGGGCATGACCGAGCCCACCAGCGCGCCGCGCGGCTCGCCAAGGCCCAGGGCGCGGGCCGTGGCCTCGTCCACGTCCTGGATGGTCACGCCGATCCAGCCGCGCCGCACCTTGCCCTCGGCGCGCAGTTGGGCGATGACCCGCTCGGCCATGGTGCTGGGAATGGCGAAGCCGATGCCCTGGCCGGACGCGATGATGGCGGTGTTGATGCCGATGACCTGGCCGTCCATGTTCAGCAGCGGGCCGCCGCTGTTGCCGGGGTTGATGGAGGCGTCGGTCTGCAGGAAGTTGTCGAACGGGCCGGAGCGGATGTCGCGCCCCTTGGCGCTCAGGATGCCCGCGGTCACCGAATGGTCGAGGCCGAAGGGGTTGCCGATGGCCAGCAGCCATTCGCCCACTTCCAGCTTGTCGGAATCGCCGAAGCGCAGCACCGGCAGAGAGTTGCCCGCGTTGATCTTGAGCAGGGCGAGGTCGGTCTCCTCGTCGGTGCCGATGACGTTGGCCACGTACGAGTTGGACTTGCCGCTGGCGCCTTGCAGGTTCACGCGGATCACGTCCGCCTCGGCCACCACGTGGTTGTTGGTGACGATGTAGCCGTCGGTGGAGATGATGAAGCCGGACCCCAGCGAACGCTGCTTCTGCGGGCGCTGCTGGCGGCCGTGGAATTTTTCGAACTGGTCGAAGAACTTGTCGAAGGGGGTGCCGGGCGGCATGTTGCGGAACAGTTCGTTGAACGGATTTTCCGCGGCCTGCACGGTTTTTTCGGTGCTGATGTTGACCACGGCATTGCCCGACTGCTTCGCCAGTTCGCGAAAGTCCGGCAGCATGGGCGCGGCCTGCGCGGCGGCTGCAAGCACAAGGCACAGCGCCAGCGCGGCGGCGAGGGTGCGGGAAAGTGAACGTGCCATGTAGGGCTCCTTGGCAGGGGCGGTTTGCGGGCGGCGACGTGCCCGCGGACACGGCCCCCCGTGATCGCGGGGCCGGCTGGGTGAGATAATAGGGCATACCGGTACGATGTAAACACCGTAACGCCATTTTTTGTCCGTGCGGCGCACGGGCACGGCCGGGCGCGGGCACGAAAAAAACGGGGGAACGCGCATGCGCCCCCCCGTCCGGTTGGTATCTGCCGTATGGCTACTTCTTGCGCTTTTCCAGGGCGGCCTGCAAGGCGCTGCCCAGGCTGCCGAAGCCGCCGGAATCGCCCGACACCACGGTGGCCGGGGCGGAAGAGCGCGAACCGCGCCCGCCTTCGCGGCCGCCCGGGCGTCCTTCGTGATGCTCGCGCTTCTGGGGCTGGGCGTACTTGCGCCATTCGCCGTCGTCCTCGCCGGTGGCGTCGGCCGGGGCCAGCGAGATGCGGCGGGCCTTCACGTCCAGGTCGCGCACCACCAGCGAGACTTCCGCGCCGGGGTTCAGCCCGGCGTAGGTCCTGGACTGGGGCGAGGTGGCGGCCACGGCGTTGGGCAGCAGCCCGGTGACGCCGGGGGCCAGGTTCACGAACAGCCCGAAGGGCGCGCGCTTCTCCACGGTGCCGGTGACGGTGGACCCGGCGGGGAAGCGTTCTTCCACCGTGGACCACGGGTCGCCCTCGGCGTCGCGCAGGCTCAGCGACAGCCGCTTGCGGGCGGGGTCCAGTTCCTTGATCTTCACGGACACGGTCTCGCCGGGGGTCACGGCCTCTTCGGGCTTGTTGATGCGGCGGGTCCAGGACATTTCGGAAAGATGCACCAGACCTTCCACGCCGGGCAGCACTTCGATGAAGGCGCCGAACGGGGCGAGGCGGGTGACCTTGCCGGTGATGATCTGGTCGGGGTCGAGCCGTTCGGCCACGTCCTGCCACGGGTCGCCGGACACCTGGCGGATGGACAGCGAGATGCGCGGGCCCTTGCGGGAATCCCTGCCGCCCTTGCCTTCTTCCGCACCGGCGATGGACAGCACCTTCACGCGCACCTTGTCGCCCACGCTCACGGCCTCGTCGGCCTGCTGCACGCGCGACCACGACAGCTCGGAAACGTGCACCATGCCTTCCAGGCCGGGCGCTATCTCCACGAAGGCGCCGAACGGGGCAAGGCGGGCCACGGTGCCTTCCAGCACGTCGCCTTCCTTCACGTTTTCCATGAGGGCGCTCAGCGATTCGGCCTGCTCGCGCTCCAGCAGCATGCGGCGCGAAACCACGATGTTGCGGCCGTTCTGCTCCAGGCGGGTGATCAGGAACTGGAAGGTCTGGCCGGTGAACGATTCCGGCTCGGCGCCGGGGCGCAGGTCCATCTGGCTGGCCGGGCAGAAGGCGCGGCGCTTCATGACCTCGACGTTGAAGCCGCCCTTGCAGGGGCCCGTGACGCGGCCTTCCACGGGGATGCCGGCCTCGCGGGCGTCCTCCAGCTGGGCCAGGCCCACCTGGCCGCCCATGGCGCGCGACAGCTTGATTTCGTTGGCGTTGGCCGAAACCACGTACAGTTCCAGCACGTCGCCCACGGCCACGGGCAGGTTGCCTTCGGCGTCCTCCAGCTCCTTGCGGTCCACAAGACCGTCCACCTTGGCCCCGGTGGCGACGAAGACGGTGTCCTCGCCGATGGCCACCACGGTGGCCTTCACCCGTTCGCCGGTGCGCACGGTTTCCGCCGTGCCGGAATGCGCCTCCAGCAGGTCCGCGAAGCTGGCGTTCTCGTCGAATGCGTCTTCTTCGCTCATTTCGACGGGGGCCGCCTCCTGCGGGGCAGGGGCAACGGTGGCTTCGGGGGCGGTGGCTTCCGCCTGTCCGGTTTCGGTGGCGGCCTCCGGGGTTTCCAGCCCGGTGGCTTCGGTGCGTTCACCAGTCATCAGTCCGATCTCCTTGAAAAGTGGCGTGCGCCGCGTGGCGTTCACCCGCAATATCAGCGCCGAAGGTCAAGGGCAAGTGCGACGGCGTGGTTGCGTCGCCGTCCATGGCGTGCGATAATGGGGCGAAATCGCCATTTCCGTAAGGAGGTTTCATGCTCAAAGCCAAGGCACGCCACATTCTCGTCGATACCGAGGATGCCTGCAACGAATTGAAGGCCCGCATCCAGGCGGGCGAAGACTTCGCCGAGGTGGCGCGCGCCCACTCCAAGTGCCCGTCGGGCCGCCGTGGCGGCGACCTGGGGGAATTCCCCCGTGGCGCCATGGTGCCCGAATTCGACGAAGCCGTGTTCACCGGCGACATCATCTGATCGAAGTCACGTCGCGCTCCGGCGACTAGGCCAACCTCCGCAAGGGAAACGCCTTTTCGCCTCCGTCCACTGGACGGGGCAGCGCCGCCGCCTTATTCCGATATGCAGAGAACCGCAACCCGGCCGGGGCGGCTGCCCCGCAAGGCACCGCCCCGGCCGTCCGTTTTTCCGCCGGTCGTCGTCCGGCCACCGTTCGCACCTTGTGCCCCATTTCCGGAGGTCACCCGCATGGCCAACTTCAAATTGTGGAAAAGCGAGGAGTTGCAGCGCCTGAGAAGCGAGAGCGACCGGATGTTCGACCGGTTGTGCTCGGAACTGGGCCTGCCCTCGGTCTGCCAGCCGTTGATGGAACCGGCGCTGCGCATGATCGACACCCCCGATGCGGTGGTGGTCGAGGCGCAGTTGCCGGGCGTCATCGCCGAAGACCTCGACATCGTCATCACCGGCAGCGTGCTCATCGTGCGCTGCGCCCAAAGCGCCAGCTGCGCCATCGGCGAATCCAGCAGCCGGTACGAAAGCCGCTTCATGCTGCCGTGCAAGATCCGCACGGAAGATGTGGAGGCGGAACTGGACGAGGGCGTCCTGCGCATCACCATGCCCAAGTGCCGCAGGCCCGAGGCGCGCCGCGTTCCCGTCAGGACCGGCCGGGCCGGTTGAGAAACAAGGAGGCACCATGACCACCACCAAGAAGGCGACCAAACGCACCGCTGCCTCTTCCGCGTCCCCGTCCCTGCCCGCATCCCCGTCCGCGCCCTTATCCGCGCCGGGCGGCGGGGGGCTTCCCGCTCCGCTCGCGCCCGAACAGCTGCGCTGGACGCTCGACCCCGCAACGCTGTCCTTCGCCCACACCGGCGAAGTGGAGGAACAGGCCGACATCATCGGCCA
>JALHHV010000021.1:11460-16914 GCA_022837365.1 Desulfovibrio sp.
AACATCTTCGTCACCGGGGCCGTGGGCATCGGCAAGCTGTCCATGGTCAAGCGGCTGCTGGGCAACGGCGCGCGCGGCGAGGCCACGCCCGACGACCTGTGCTTCGTGAACAACTTCAAGACGCCCGAGGAGCCCATCCTGCTGCGCTTTCCGGCGGGCAAGGGGCGCGCCTTCAAGGCCGACGTGCAGGCGTTCCTGGATACGGTGAAGCGCGACATTCCCCAGCTGTTCGAAAGCCAGGAATACATCGCCAGCAAGAACGAGATCATCGAGGCGCACGACAGGAAGACCCGCGAGTTCTTCAAGAACCTGGAAACCAAGGTGCGCGATTCCGGCTTCGTGCTGGTGAACATGCAGATGGGCCAGATCCAGCGGCCGGACATCGTGCCCATCGTGGACGGCGAGCCGGTGCACCTGCTGAAGCTGGAGGAAATGGCCGCCAAGGGGCGCTTTCCGCGCGAGGAACTGGAAAAGCTTCAGGAAACCTACAAGACGCTGAAGGAAGAAATCGACGCGATTTTCCTCGACGTGCGTGAACTGCAAAAGGAAGTGAAGCGCAAGACCGAAGAGGTGGACCGGCTCATGTTCATGAGTTCGGCGCGCGACCTCGCCCGGCCGCTGCTGGAAGGGTACGAGGACCCCAAGGTGCAGAAGCACATCGAGGCGGTGCTGGCCGACATGGCCGAAAACCTCGACGGGCTCAAGGTCATGGGCCAGCAGGTGCAGGGGCCCATGGGCATGTTCGTGCCCGCCCCGGCGGAAGCGGTGCTGCATCCCTATCAGGTCAACCTGCTGGTGGACAACGCGGAACTGGAAGGCCCGCCGGTGATCGTGGAATCGTTCCCCAACTACCGCAACGTGTTCGGCTCCATCGAGCGGGTCATGGACCGGTCCGGCCTGTGGCGCACCGACTTCACCAAGATCAACCCCGGGTCGTTCGTCAAGGCCAACGGCGGCTACCTGGTGCTGAACCTGATGGACGCCATCATGGAGCCGGGGGTGTGGCAGACCCTGAAGCGCGCCCTGAAGACCTCGGAAATGGAGATCCAGACCTTCGACCCCTACTACTTCATCACGGCCACGGGCATAAAGCCCGAGTCCATCAAGATGGAGGTCAAGGTAGTGGTCATGGCCACGCCCCAGCTGTACCACATGCTGCGTCACTACGACCCGGACGTGCAGAAGATCTTCAAGGTGTGGGCCGACTTCGATTCGTCCATGCCGCTGGACGAGGTGTGCGTCACCGACGTGGCCAAGCTGATGAAGACCTTCGTGGCGGCGCGCAACCTGCGCCAGTTCGACGCCACGGCCGTGGCCGCCCTGCTGGAGCACGGCGTGCGCATGACCGGACGGCGCGAAAAGCTGACCACCTCGTTCCCGGTGTTGCGCGACATCATGGAAGAGGCCGACTACCTCGCCCGCGAGGCCGGGGCGGACATGGTGTCCGCCGCGCACGTGACGCAGGCGGTGGAAGGGCGGCAGTACCGTGCCGGGCTCATCGAGGAGAAGGTGCAGGAGATGATCGACCGGGGCAGCGTGTTCATCGACACCGACGGCGAGGTCGTCGGGCAGGTGAACGGGCTGGCCGTGTACGCCATGGGCGACCACATGTTCGGCAAGCCCTCGCGCATCACCGCCACCACCTCCATGGGGCGCGAGGGCATCATCAACATCGAGCGCGAATCGGACCTGTCCGGGGCCATCCACAACAAGGGCATGCTCATTCTTTCCGGCTACCTGCGCCGCGCCTTCGCCCAGGACAAGCCGCTGACCCTGGCGGCCTCCATCGCCTTCGAGCAGTCCTACGGCGGGGTGGACGGCGACTCGGCCTCGTCTACCGAACTGTACGCGCTGCTCTCCAGCCTGTCGGGCGTGCCCATCAGGCAGGGCATCGCGGTCACCGGCTCGGTCAACCAGAAGGGCGAGGTGCAGCCCATCGGCGGCGTGAACGAGAAGATCGAAGGCTTCCACGAAGTGTGCAAGCGCAAGGGGCTGACCGGCGGGCAGGGCGTGCTGATCCCCGCCGCCAACATCAACGACCTGATGCTGAAGCCCGAGGTGCTGGATTCCGTCCGCACGGGCGCCTTCCGCATCTGGGCCGTGCGCAGCGTGGACGAGGGCATCGAACTGCTCACCGGCGTGCCCGCCGGGGTGCGCGGACCGGACGGGGCCTACCCCGAGGGCACCGTGTACGCCAAGGTGGACGCGCGGCTGCGCGAACTGGCCGAAGGGCTGCGCAACTTCGGCGAGAAGAAGGACGAGAACGGCAACGGAAAAAGCAAGGGCAAGCGCGCCAAGAGCCCCAAGGAGCCGGAGGACAAGACGGAGTAGCCCCGCCCCGCCGGGTGGGAACCCGGTCACGGTTGGCGCACGCCATGCCGGAATGACCGGCCGTAACGAGACGGCCAACGAGCACACCGGGCGGCCCCCTCCTGCGGGAAGGGGCCGCCCTTTGCGCGCAGGCCCGAAATGCAACGCGCGGGAGAAAGGGACGCCGCCACGGCCATGGTCGATGCAGTGGCCGGGGTCGTAGCGGTGGCTGATTGTTCAACCACTGCACACGTCAGTAATTATTTATTTCACAATGACGCCGTCTTTGCGCGCCATGCGCGTGCACCACGGAAAAAAGACAATGAGGTGTCACGTAGTGTGGCGAAGAAACAGCTAGTCCCGCAAATGCACAATGTCCGTCCGTTCCGCGCGCCGCATCTTGAAAGGGGGAGACCATGTGATAAGAGGTGGTGACCTCTCTCCCGTAACGGCCAAAGGAGGACGCATGGACCGCGAAGAATATCCGTACGATCTGGTGCAGGTCGTGCTTGTGACACGCGACGGCAAACGAACGGAAATAGAGGCGCGGGTGGGGTCGCTGCTGTTCGTGGACGTGGAGCGGGACAACTGTTGCGTCAATTGCGATGCGCAGTGGTGGGACGAGGTGCCGGGCATGCGCCGCCGTGCCGTCCGCACCCTGATGGACGCGCTGCACGAGACGGTGCCGCTGCTGGCCGGGCGCTGAAGTCCGGCGCAGGCCGTGAGTGTCGCCCTCCGGTGGTTCCGGACGGGTGTTGCAGGGGATGTCGCCTGACGCGGCATCCCTTTTCCGTTGCCGCGCTCCGGCGCCAGCGGCGCGGGGCTTGCGGCGTGCGGTCCCCCCTGGCCGGTGAACGGTCCGCGGCGGCGCGTGCGCGGAGTGCGGCGGCGTTGCGTGCCGCGCCGTTCCGTGAACGGCGAACGGCGGCGCGAGCGGCGGCGGGCCGGGTATTTTCCCGCCCTGTCCCGTTCGCGGCCACGTTCGCGGCCACGGAAGGGCCATTCACCGAAAGTGACGTGGCGCTCTCTTCAGCGGGCTGTACAACGGGGCCATGGACATCGGCGGCCCCGTGACGGCACGGGAGCCCGCCGGGGGAAACAGGCCGTCACGCGGGTGAAGCCCGCATGACAGGCCACACGCAAGGAGGCACGACATGGCCACGATCACCGAGACGGCGGAACACCTGGACATGACCATGGACGTCCTTCCGGAAGCGCCGCATTCCTTCATGGACGACGACGAGCGGTTCACGGAACTGGTCCGCTCCCACCGGGGCGTCTCGCTTGCCCTTACGGCCGCCATGCTGGCCGTCTATTTCGGGTTCATCATGGTGTTGGCCTTCCGGCGCGACCTGCTGCACGCGGCGGCGGGCGGCATGCCGCTGGGCATTCCCGTGGGGTTCGGCATCATCATGGCCGCCACCACCCTGACCGGCGTGTACGTGTGGTGGGCCAACCGGCGCTACGACGGCGCGGTGCGCCGCATCGTGGCCACCCTGAAACCGCAGGGGAGGGGCCGTCATGCCTGAGTTCACCTCCACCATCGGGCAGCCCAACGCGCTGTCCATCGGCTTCTTCTTCCTGTTCGTGGCGTTCACGCTGGGCGTCACGTGGTGGGCGGCCCGGCGCAGCCGGTCGGCGGCGGAATTCTACGCGGCCGGGCGCAGCGTCACCGGGTTCCAGAACGGGCTGGCCCTGGCGGGCGACTACATGAGCGCGGCCTCGTTCCTGGGCATCGCCGGGCTGGTGGCCCTGACGGGGTATGACGGGCTCATCTATTCCATCGGGTTCCTGGTGGGCTGGCCGGTGATGATGTTTCTCGTGGCCGAACCGCTGCGCAACCTCGGCAAGTACACCTTCGCCGACGTGGTGGCCTACCGTCTGCGGCAGCGGCCCGTCCGCGTGGCGGCCTCGTGCGGGTCGCTGATGACCGTGGCGTTCTACCTCATCGCGCAGATGGTGGGCTCCGGATCGCTGGTGCACCTGATGTTCGGCCTGCCGTACGAAACGGCGGTGCTGGTGGTGGGCGTGGTGATGATCGCCTACGTGCTGTTCGGCGGCATGCTGGCCACCACCTGGGTGCAGATCATCAAGGCCGTGCTGCTGCTGGGCGGTGCCAGCGTGATGGTGTTCCTGGTGTTGCAGCGCTTCGGCTTCAGCCCGGCGGAGCTCTTCCGCGCCTCGGCCGAACGGTACGGCGACAAGGTGCTGTCCCCCGGCGGGCTGGTCTCCAACCCGTGGGACGCCCTGTCCCTGGGCATGGCGCTGATGTTCGGCACGGCCGGGCTGCCGCACATCCTGATGCGCTTCTACACCGTGCCCGACGCCAAGGCCGCCCGCAGTTCGGTGTTCTACGCCACCGGCTTCATCTCGTACTTCTACGTGCTCACCTTCATCATCGGCTTCGGGGCCATGGCGCTGGTGGGGCAGGACGTCATCGCCCGGTTCGACAGGGGCGGCAACATGGCCGCGCCCCTGCTGGCGGAAGTGACCGGCGGCACCATGTTCCTGGGCTTCATCGCCGCCGTGGCCTTCGCCACCATCCTGGCCGTGGTGGCCGGGCTGACCCTGGCCGGGGCCACCACCTACGCGCACGACCTCTACGCCAACGTGTTCCGGCGCGGCCGGTCCACAGAGGAGGACGAGGTGCGCATGGCCAAGCGGGCCACCGTGGCGCTGGGCGTGCTGGCCGTGGGCCTCGGCATCGCCTTCAAGGGGCAGAACGTGGCGTTCATGGTGGGGCTGGCCTTCGCCATCGCCGCCAGCGCCAACTTCCCCGCGCTGCTGATGTCCATCTTGTGGAAGCGCTTCTCCACCTTCGGGGCGGTGTGCGCCATCGCCACCGGGGCCACGCTGGCCGTGGGGTGCATCGTGCTCAGCCCCACCGTGTGGGTGGAAGTGCTGCATTCGCCGTGGGGCATGGCCGCGCCGTTCGCGCTCAAGAATCCGGCCCTGTTTTCCATGCCCGCAGCCTTCGCGGCCGGGTGGCTGGGCTCGGTGCTGCGCCCCGAACCCGACGCCGAGGCGCGCTTCGCCGCCCAGAAGGTCCGCAACTACCTTGGGGTGGGCGCGGAATAGCCCCGCAGGATACGGCCACAAAGGACGCAACGACCGGGACCGCTCCGCAAGGGGCGGTCCCTTGCG
>JALHHV010000021.1:16949-17360 GCA_022837365.1 Desulfovibrio sp.
CAGTTCCGCTATGCGCTCCACCGAAAGGCCGCCCGATTCCAGCAGCGACTGGGCGCGCAGCACGCGGGCCCTCGCCAGCCATGCCATGGGGGGCATGCCCGTCTGCTGCTGGAACTTCCGGTTCAGGGTGCGCGCGCTCATGCAGGCATGCCCGGCCATGTCGGCCAGCGAAAGGCGGCCGTGCAGGTTTTCCAGCAGCCACGCCTGCAAGGCGGCAATGTTGTCCCTGTCCTGCGGGGGGACCCGCCGGATGACCTGCCGGTGGCTGCCGTCGCGCTCCACCGGCACCACGAACAGCTTGGCCGTGGCGTCGGCGGCCAGCGCGCCGTGGTCCTTCCTGATCATGTGCAGGCACAGGTCCATGCCCGCGGCAAGCCCGGCGGAGGTGAGTATGTGGCCGTTGTCGCAGTA
>JALHHV010000022.1 GCA_022837365.1 Desulfovibrio sp.
CAGTACGCCGCGTGGGTGGCCCTGGAAGCCGCGTTGACCCGCGCCACCCCCGACCCGGAGGAAACCGCCCGCAGCGCCCGCGCCCTGCGCGAGGTGACCGCCAGGCAGCAGGACCTGGCCATCGAGATGCGCCAGCGCATCATCAGGGAGACCGGCATCCTCACTCCCCTTCCCGGTCCGCCGCACCCACCGCCGGGCCTGCCGGGCAACGTCCATGCGGATTTGCCGTCCGGCACCTCGTGACCCCACCGTGCGGGGCCATGACGCCGGATACGGCCAAGGCGCGGCGTCCCGACGGTCGGGGCGCCGCGCCCCAGGTTCCGCCCGCCTGCCCGCCCGGCACCGCGCCCGCCCCGTTCCGTGCCGTTCCGCACGGTGATCACGTTTTTGTGATTCCGGAACTTTTCCGCTTGCCTTCTCACGCGGCCCCGCCTATTCTCGCCTCCATCCCGCCGGGTGGCGCTTTCCCTGCCTATAGCGCCACTCTCGGGCACCGCCGCAACCGCCCCGCGCACCGCGCCCCGGAAGGCGCGAACAAATGCCCACGGAGCGGACGGCGGCACGGAAGGCATGGCAACGCCATGCTCCTGGCCCCCACGACGTACGCAGGTACCGCATGACCGCCAGCACCGAACACCGCCCCGCAACGCGGCCCACCATGGCCGCCGCGCTCCACGCCCCCCTTCGTCCGGCGCAGGACCCCGCCGACGCGGGCAGGGGACCGGTTTCGGCTTCCGTGGCCCTTTCCGCCCCGTGTGCCAAACGCACCGTGGCCGTTCCGTCCCGCCAGCCCCTGGCCGCCACTCCTGAAGTATTCCCGGCGCCCCATTCCAACGGGGCGTTTTTTTACTTCTATTACTTTTGCCGGACAGCGTAGGCGGGCGTCTCGCATGGCATGCATGGCCGGGCGCACCGCTGGTGCACCCGGCTTTTTTTCATGCCGCGCGGCGGCCATGACCGACAGACGGAGGAAAGGGACATGATCACGAGGATACGGCCACCCCGGCCCGCAACGGCATGCCGCACCCGGTGCATCCCGGCCGCGGCTCTCCGCCGCCGGGACCGGTGAGAACATTTCACGAGGAGGTCCAGCACCCCATGTATGCCCTGTCCGTTCTGCTCGCCTTCATGCCCGTCATCGCCATCTTCGTGCTGCTGCTCGTGTACCGGGTGGCGGCCGACACCGCCGGGTACATCGGCTGGGCGGTGGCCGCCGCCATCGCCTGGCTGTTCTTCGACACCGCGCCCTCGGTCATCCTGCTGTCCAGCGTGGCGGGGCTGGTGGCCTCGCTGCCCATCGCCCTGGTCATGTCCGCCAGCATCCTGCAGATCACCGTCATGCAGGAAACCGGGGCCGTGGCCCGCGTGGTGGCCCTGATGAAAAGCGTGGCCCCCGGCCAGCAGGCGGTGCAGATCATGCTGATCAACGTGGGCTTCGGCATCCTGCTCACCTCGCTGGGCGCGGTGACGGTGTCCATCCTGCCGCCCATCATGCTGGCGCTGGGCTATTCCACCTTTGCGGCCATCATCCTGCCCGCGCTGGGCTACGACGCGCTGTGCACCTACGCCCTGCTGGGCATCCCCGCCGTGGTCTACGCCAACTTCGTGGGCCTGCCGGTAACCGAAGTGGGCGGCTACTTCGCCCGGTTCATGCCCGCCATTTCCACCTGCATCGCGCTGGGCATGCTGCACCTTACCGGCGGCATGAAAATGGTGCGCCAGGGCATCATGCCCGCGCTCATCGCGGGCATCACCGCCGGGGTGGTGGCCATCTTCATGGCCAGGCTGGGCCTTGTGACCATCACCGGCATCGCCGCCGGGCTCGCGGTCATCGTGGCGCTGATGCTGTACATCCGCCTGACCGGCCGCCCCCTGCGCGACCGCACCCTGCTGAACGAGAACGACCTGGCGGCGGAACGCCAGCACTCGCTGGCCGCCGCCTGCTCGCCGTGGATCATCCTGACCGTGGTCTCGCTGGTGCTCAACGCGCCGTTCCTGCCGTTCTTCGACCTGACCTTCAAGCAGTGGTCCATGCCGCTGGAGATCATCCCCAAGTCTCCGGAACGGCTGCGCATCTTCTGGCAGGCCTACTTCTGGGTGCTGGTGTGCACGGCGGCCGCCCTGCCCTTCCTGAAGGCCACCCGCCAACAGGTGGCCACCTCGCTGGTCAAGGCGGGCAAGCGCGCCGGGCGTCCGTTCATGTCGGCCTCGGTCTTCTTCGCCATCGCCTACGTCATGAACCATTCCGGCAAGGGCGCGGACTGGAGCCTGGCCCAGCCGCTGCACAACATGGTCTACGTCATGGCCGACGCATCCGCCGGGCTGTTCGGCAAGATGTACCCCTTCGTGGCCCCGTACCTGGGCCTGCTGGGCGGGTTCATCAGCGGCTCGGAGTCGTCGTCCATCGCCATGCTGACCAAGCTGCACCTGTCCACGGCCGAGAAGATCGGCGCGTCGGGCCTGGTCATCGCGGCGGCCAGCGGCATCGGCGGCGGGCTGGCCAGCGTCATCTCGCCCGCCAAGCTGCAGAACGCGGCGGCCAGCATCGACCGCATCCGCGAGGCGTCGCAGGCCATCCGGCCCGCGTTCGTCATCTCGGTGCTCATCACCACCGTGTGCGCCATCATGACCCTGTTCTGGGCATTTCCGAAGTAGCCACGCCTCCCGACCCCGAAACCGAAGGCCGGAAACGCCCCCGTTTCCGGCCTTTTCCGTTTCCGTGGCTGGCGTCCCGCCGCCTGCGCTGGTAGCATGGGCGCACCGCCGCACTCCGTTTCCAACACCGCAGGGGATGCCCGATGAAGTTCCTGCCCTCGCAGATCGCCTTCTTCATGCAGAGCCGCTCGGCCCAACGCAACATGCGGTTCCTGTTCCGGTTCGTGCTGCTGCTGGTGGTGGTCATCACCCTGTACAGCGTGCTGTTCCACGTCATCATGAACCACGAGGGACGCGAGTACTCGTGGGCCACGGGCTTCTACTGGACGCTCACGGTCATGTCCACGCTGGGTTTCGGCGACATCACCTTTCTCAGCGACACGGGCAAGCTGTTCACCCTCGTGGTGTTGCTGTCGGGCATCATCTTCCTGCTGGTGATGCTGCCGTTCACGTTCATCCAGTTCTTCTACGCGCCGTGGCTGGAGGCGCAGACCCGCCTGCGCGCCCCGCGCGAACTGCCCGCCGAGACCGGCGGCCACGTGATCATCGTGGGCGGCGACGCCACCGCCCAGGCCCTGGGCCATGACCTTGCCCAGTATTCGCACCCCTACGTGCTGCTGTGCACCGAGGCCCAGACCGCCCTGGACCTGCAGGACCAGGGCCATACCGTGGCCGTGGGCGACTACGACGACCCGGAAACCTACCGGCGGCTGCGCGTGGGGCAGGCGGCCATGGTGGTGGCCCTGGACGGCGACGTGCGCAACACCAACGTGGCCTTCACCGCGCGCGAGGCCAGCCCCGACATCCCCGTGGTCTGCGGGGCCGACCAGGACGAGGCCGTGGACATCCTGTCCCTGGCGGGCAGCACCCACGTGTTCAAGTTTTCCAGCATGCTGGGACAGGGCCTTGCCCGGCGCACCCTGGCCGGGCACATGCGCACCGGCGTGGTGGGCCGCTTCGACGACCTGACCGTGGCCGAGGCCCCGGTGATGCGCACCGGACTGGTGGGCCACTCCCTGCGCGACAGCGACCTGCGCAAGGTCACCGGGGTCAACGTGGTGGGGGTGTGGGAACGCGGCCGCTTCCAGTTGCCGCGCCCCGACGCGCCGCTGGAGGCCAGCACCGTGCTGGTGCTGGCGGGCACGCGGGAACAGATGGACGCCTTCGACAGGTACATCGGGGGACGGCAGGACGACGGAGCCGCCTCCGGCGCGGCGGCCGGGCAGGCCGGACAGGCCGGACAGGGCGGACAAAGAGAACAGGGCGAACAGGGCGAAACGGGCAGGCCGGACGCCACCGCGAAGTCCACCGCGCCGGTGCTCATCCTGGGCGGCGGGCGCGTGGGGCTGGCGGCGGCGCGGCAGTTCGCCCGCTCCGGCATCGAGTATCGCGTCGTGGAAAAGAATCCCCGTCTGGTGCACGACCAGGAGCACACCGTCACCGGCAGCGCCGCCGACCTCGACGTGCTGGAGCGCGCGGGCATCCGCGAGGCCCCGGCCGTGCTGGTCACCACCCACGACGACGACCTGAACATCTACCTGACCATCTACTGCCGCAGGCTGCGGCCGGACATCCAGATCATCAGCCGCGCCACGCTGGACCGCAACATCGGCATCCTGCACAAGGCCGGGGCGGACCTGGTCATGTCGTACGCCTCGCTGGTGTCCAACACGGTGATCAACCTGCTGAGCCCCGGCAAGGTGCTGATGCTCAGCGAAGGGCTGAACATCTTCCGCGCCCCGGTGGGCGTGGGCCTTGCCGGGCGCACCCTGCAGGACAGCGGTATCCGCGACGGGACGGGATGCAGCGTGGTGGCCCTGCGCGGGCCGGACGGCCTTTCCGTCAACCCGGAGCCCACCCTGTTGCTGCGCGCCTGCGACGAACTGATCCTGATCGGCGACTCTGAGGCCGAGCGGCGTTTTCTGGAGCGCTATCCCGACGATGGAGAATGCGAGGAGGCATAGCCCCGCGAGCCGCGACAAGGAAGGCAGGCAGGAAAAAAAGAAAGAAGGAAAGAAAGAAAGAAGGAAGGAAGGAAGGGCGGAACGGGACACTGCCCGTTCCGCCCTCATGCGTCATGCGGCCGTCATGCGGCGTCGCCGCCTCGCGTGGCTGCGCCGCGCTACTTCGCCACGGCCACGCCGGTCAGCGGCTTGCCCTTGTATTCGCCGGTCAACGTGCGCAGGAAGGACACGATGAGCGCGCGGTCGCCCTCGGGAATGGGCATGCCGGACAGGTAGGTGCCCATGATGCGCACGGCCTCGTCCAGGGTGGTCACGGTGCCGTCATGCAGGTAGGGCGCGGTCAGTTCCACGTTGCGCAGGGTGGGCACCTTGAAGCGGTGCTGGTCTTCAGGCTTCTTGGTGAAGCCCTTGAGCCCCACGTCGGAGTTCAGCGGATTGCCCCGGTCCTTGAAGTAGTCGGCCTTGAGGTCCATGTACTCGAACGACTGGCCGCCCACGGCCCGGCCCACGTGGCAGCTGGAGCAGCGGTACGCCTTGAAGCGCTGGTAGCCGTCCAGTTCCGCCTGGGTCAGGGCCTTGTCGTCGCCCTTCAACCACTTGTCGAAGCGGCTGTTGGGGGTGATCAGCGTCTTTTCGTATTCGGCGATGGCGTCGGTGATGCCCGCGGCGGTCCAGCCGCCGGGGTACAGCGCGGCGTAGGCCGCCGTCAGGTCCGGATCGGCCGCCAGCTTGGCGATGATCTCGTTCCAGTCCTTGGAGCCCATCTCGATGGGGTTCAGCGGCGGGCCGCCCGCCTGTTCCTGCAGGTTGGCCGCGCGGCCGTCCCAGAACTGGCGGGTGTTGAACACGGCGTTGAAGGTGGTGGGTGCGTTGATGTCGCCGAACTGCTTGCGGATGCCCTCGGCGAAGCGGCGGTTGTCGGTGCCCGCCTTGTCCTCGGCGTGGCAGCCGGAACAGGCCAGCGTGTTGTCCGCCGACAGGCGCTTGTCGTTGAACAGCCGCTCGCCCAGGGCCACCTTGCGGGCGTCGGTGGGCAGCGATTCGGGCAGGGGCTGCAACGGCTCGTTGGCGCGGCTGGAGGCGGCGCCGGTGGCGTAATGGGCCGCGCGCGTGGACGCCGTCCATTCCATGATGGCCTTGCGGTCTTCCGCGTTCAGGCGGCTGCCCCAGTGCACCGCCGTGAACTTGGCCGGGGGCATGGTTTCGTTCAGCACCACCCATTCCATCTTGGCGATGGTGGCCTCGCCCACCGGCGCGTCCTTGGCGGCGTCAACCAGTTCCACGTTCAGGTCCATGGCGCGCAGGCCGTCGCGGAAGTCCTTCTCGATCATCTGCTTGATGCCGGGCACCTTGGCGTAGAAGGGCAGGTCATAGTCGCGGCTGTGACAGGCCATGCACTTGTCGCGCACCACTTCCGACACCTGCTTGAACTTGGCCATCTGCGGCACGCCCTTCACCGGCTGCTTGACCTCCGGTCCCTTTTCGGCGGCTGCCGCGCGGGCCTCCGTCACACCGGTCAGGCCCGGTACGCCGGACAGGCCGGGCAGGCCAAGCCCGATGACCGCCGCCACGGCCCAGCCCGCCATCATCCATGCTGCTCCCTTTCGCATCATCGCCTCCTTGCGCGGGCGGCTCCGCACCCGCGGTCTGTGCGAAACCTCACGAGCGTCGCCATCTTCCAGGCCTGTGCCGCAGGTTCGCCGGGTTCGATAACACCCTGGATCGTTTGACGACCCCAATCGTTGTAGCGACTATATCGGAAAATATGGATTTAGCAATGGTAATTATTACTATTAAATGATTTGCCTAAACACGACTAACATGCTTACATGATAAAATAATTTCAAAACCAACGCCAGGCACTTGTTCATATTTTCCCGCGTCGGATTCCGCCGGGCGCAAACGAAGACGCCGCAGCGTTTCCACTGCGGCGTCTTCGAAAAATGGTGCCGAGGAAGGGACTCGAACCCTTACAGGATTTCTCCCACTACCCCCTCAAGATAGCGTGTCTACCAATTCCACCACCTCGGCGCGGGAACGACCGTATAGCCTTGGACAACCCGGCTTGGCAAGCGTTTTCTGCCGTCTTTCCGCGCCCCGGCGACAACCGCGCGCGGCCCGTCCATGCCCCTCGGCGGCTTGCGGTGGTTGCGGGTTTGCATGTACTGTCGTGCCCTGCCTTCACCGCCGCCGCACCGGTTCCCTTCCGGTGGCCGCTCCCCGTGCCGGGACACCGCGCTCCGCGCTTTCCTGCGGCCCGCCGCGGCCAGCCGGACGCGCGGCAGCCACACCGAACCCCTACGCGAACCACACTGACGCATGAACATACCGAATTTCCGCTCCACCCCGCAGGCCCCGGCCGCTTCCCCGGCCCCCGCCCCCCAGCCCGGCCCCGGCAGCATCCTGTGTCTGGACATCGGCAGCGGCACCCAGGACGTGCTGCTGACCATGCCCGGCCTGAACCCGGAAAACTGGCCGCGCTTCGTGCTGCCCACGCCCGCGCGCCGGGTGGCCCGGCGCATCGCCGAGCTCACCGCCGAAGGCCGCCACGTCTGGCTGCACGGCGAGAACATGGGCGGCGGCTTCTTCGGTGCGGTGAAGGCCCACGTGGCCGCCGGGCTGCGCATGGCCGCCCACCCCGACGCCGCCCTGGCCCTGCACGACAACCCGGAACGGGTGCGCGCCCTGGGCGTGGACATCGCCGACGCCTGCCCCGCCGGATTTACCCCCGTGCGCCTGGCCGACTACGAGCCCGGCTTCTGGCGCGCCCTGCTGGACACCTGCGGCCTGCCGCAGCCGCATCTGGTGGTGGCCGCCGCGCAGGACCACGGGCATCATCCGCAGGGGTCCAACACCGTGGGACGCTTCGAGCTGTGGCGCGGCTTCCTGAATCATTCCGGCGACGGCCAATCCGGTGACGATCAATCCGGCGCCAGCCCCGCCAGCCTGATCTACGACGCGCCGCCCGCCCAGTTCACCCGGCTGGCCACCTTGCAGCGGGCCATCGGCGGCGGCCCCGTGGCCGATACCGGCGCGGCCGCCGTGCTGGGCGCGCTGGCCCTGCCCGAGGTGCAGGCCCGCAGCGCCCGCGAAGGGGTGCTGGTGGTCAACGCGGGCAACAGCCACACCATCGCCTTCCTGGTCTTTCGCCAGCGGGTGTGGGGCGTGTACGAGCACCACACCGGCATGCTGACCACCGAAACCCTGCTGCACGACCTGAACGAATTCCGCCTGTGCTGGCTGCCCGACGAGCAGGTGCGGGCCGCCGGGGGCCACGGCAGCGCCTTTGCCCCGGATATCCCGCCGGAGACCGAGGGCTTCCGCCCCGCCTTCGTGCTGGGGCCGCGCCGCGAAATGCTGCGCGGGCACGGCCAGTTCATCGCCCCGCACGGCGACATGATGCTGGCGGGCTGCCACGGGCTGCTGCACGGGCTGGCCCTGCGCCACGGCGCATAGCCCGCCGCCACGGGTCCGCCCGGCCCGTACGGATCCGCGCGGGCGCACGCGCGTCCGTGTCCGCGACATCCGGCAATCACGCGCATTTTCCGGCCAACACGGCCCGCCACGCGGGCAACCATAAAAGAGGGGTGCCATGGAGTTCTTCGACATCGCCGAAACCTGGAGCCGCGAGGCCATCACCGCCGCCCAGATCGTCCGCCTGCGCAACACCGTGGAGCAGGCCATGAAGTCGCCCTTCTACGGCAAACGGCTGAAGGAGGCGGGTGTCACCCCGGGCTCCATCCGCTCGCTGGACGACGTGCGGCGCATCCCGCTCACCAGCAAGGACGACCTGCGCTCGCAGTACCCCGACGGGCTGCTCTGCGTGCCCAAGGCCGAACTGGTGCGCATGCACGCCTCCAGCGGCACCACCGGCACCCCCACCGTGGTCTACCACACCCAGTCCGACCTCAATTCCTGGGCCGACCTCATGGCCCGCTGCATGTACATGGTGGGCATCCGCCGCGAGGACGTATTCCAGAACATGGCCGGGTATGGCCTGTTCACCGGCGGCCTCGGCATCCACTACGGCGCCGAACGCCTGGGCTGCCTGACCATCCCCGCCGGGGCGGGCAATACCCGCCGCCAGGTCAAGCTGGTGCGCGACTTCAGGACCACCGTGGCCCACATCATCCCCTCGTACGCGCTGTACCTGGGCGCGGCCCTGCGCGACGAGGGCGACGACCCCGCCGAGCTGCCCCTGCGCATCGCGCTCATCGGCGCGGAGCCGCATACCGAGGAAGCCCGCCGCCGCATCGAGGACATGCTGGGCCTGAAAGCCTACAACTCCTACGGCCTGTCCGAGATGAACGGCCCCGGCGTGGCCTTCGAGTGCGTGCACCAGAACGGCCTGCACGTCTGGGAAGACGCCTACATCGCCGAAATCATCGACCCCGCCACCGGCGAAGCCGTGCCCGACGGCGAGGTGGGCGAACTGGTCATGACCACCCTGTGCCGCCAGGGCATGCCCGTCCTGCGCTACCGCACCCGCGACCTGACCCGGTTCCTGCCCGGCGAATGCGCCTGCGGCCGCGTGCACCGCCGCCTGGACCGCATCCTGGGCCGCGCCGACGACATGCTCATCGTCAAGGGCGTGAACATCTACCCCATGCAGGTGGAACAGGTGCTCATGGGCTTCCCCGAAGTGGGCCAGAACTACCTCATCGTGCTGGAACGCGACGACTTCCGCGACGTGCTGCGCGTGAAGGTGGAAATCCGCGACGAATACTTCGAGGAAGACATGCGCAAACTGCACGGCCTGCGCGAACGCATCACCCGCCGCATCCACGACGAAATCCTGGTCACCCCCAAAGTGGACCTGGTCCAGCACAACAGCCTGCCCAAAAGCGAAGGCAAGGCCCAGCGCGTGCAGGACCTGCGCGAACGCCCCGCGTTGTAAGGCGGAACTCCTGCTGAAATCCATGCGGGGGAGGGGAGGAAACTTTTCCAAAAGTTTCCTCCCCTCCCCCGCACCCCCACCCCTCCTTCAAAACGTTTCAATTGGGGCGCATTGATAGCGGCATGGTTTGCCGATAGCCCCAATCTCTTACTTCAACAACCGAATCATTTTTATGGAATACATCCTCGCCACCCTGTGCATCATCGTGCTGTTCGGCCTGATCGGGCTCAACGTGTTCGGGCTGCCGGGCAACTGGCTGGCCGTGGGCGTGCTGGCGCTGTGGAAGCTGCTGGCCCCCGCCGCGCCCGGCATGGACACCTGGTTCTTCGCCACGGTCATCGGGGCCGCCGCCGTGGGCGAGGTGCTGGAATTCGGCGTGCAGATGCTGGGCGGCAAGCGCCACGGCTCCACCGGACGGGGCAACCTGGGCGGCATCGTGGGGGCCATTGCCGGGGCCATTCTGGGCGCGCCCTTCCTGTTCGGCCTGGGCGCGCTGCCCGGCGCGCTGGCCGGGGCGTGGTTCGGCTGCTA
>JALHHV010000451.1 GCA_022837365.1 Desulfovibrio sp.
ATCGGCGAACTGGCCGGGGCCATCACCCGCATGGACCGCGACATCGCCCAGAAGCAGGCGGAACTGAACCGCCAGCGCGACGAGTACCAGCGGCTGTTCGACCAGGTGCCCTGCGCCATCACCGTGCAGGACCGCAACCTGCGGCTGCTGCGCTACAACCGCATGTTCCGCGAGAACTTCACGCCGAAGCCCGGCGACTTCTGCTTCCAGGCCTACAAGGGCCGCACCGGCAAGTGCCCCAACTGCGCGGTGGAAATGACCATGCAGACCGGCCTTGCCCATTGCAGCGAGGAAAGCGGCTTCCACACCGACGGCAGCCGGGCGCACTGGATCGTGCACACCTCGCCCGTGTTCGACGCGGAAGGCCGGGTGACCGCGGCCATGGAAATGACCCTGGACATCACCGACCGCAGGGAACTGGAGGAAAAGCTGCGCCGCTCCGAGCTGAAGTACCACGCCATCTTCAATCATATTCCCAGCGCCGTGTTCGTGCTGGACCAGCAGACCCTGGAGGTGGTGGACTGCAACTCCACGGCGGAGAAGGTGTACGGCTGGCCGCGCGAGGACATGAAGGGCCGCTCGTTCCTGGACCTGTTTCCGCCGGACGAGCGCGAGCGCTACGCCTCGCAGTTGCGGGCCTTCACGGTGCTGAACCGCGCCCGCAACGTGGCCCGCGACGGCAGGCCCTTTCACGTGGACATCATGCTCTCCCCGGCGGAATACCTGGCCCGGCAGGTGCTGCTGGTGACCACCACCGACATCACCGAACGGTTGGAGGCCGAGCAGAAGGTGATCCAGGCGGGCAAGATGGCCACCCTGGGCGAAATGGCGACGGGCGTGGCCCACGAACTGAACCAGCCGCTGACGGTCATCAAGACCGCCGGGGGCTTCCTGCTGCGCAAGGTGACGCGCGGCGAGCCCATCGACCCCGATATTCTCGCCACCATGGCCCGCGAGATCGACGGCCACGTGGACCGGGCCAGCCGCATCATCGGGCACATGCGCGACTTCGGCCGCCGCTCGGACCTGGCGCTGGAGCGGGTGGACGTGAACGCGGTGCTGCGAAGCGCCACGGAATTCTTCAGCCGCCAGTTGTCGCTGCGCGGCATCGACATCGACTGGCGGCTGACCGAGCCGTTGCCCCCGGTCATGGCCGTGCCCAACCGGCTGGAACAGGTGTTCATCAACCTGCTGCTCAACGCCCGCGACGCCATAGAGGAGCGCAGCGAACGGGAACCGGGCGCGCCGCGCCGCATCACCGTGGAGACGGTGGCCGACGACCGCCGGGTGACGGCGCGGGTGTGCGACACCGGCGGCGGCATACCCCCGGCGCTCTTGCCGCGCATCTTCGAGCCGTTCTTCACCACCAAGAAGGTGGGCAAGGGCACGGGGCTGGGGTTGTCCATCAGCTACGGGCTGGTCAAGGAGTTCGGCGGGTCCATCCAGGCGTCCAGCCCGGCGGAGGGCGGGGCGTGCTTCACCCTGCATTTTCCGGTGACCTCGGGAACTGTGGGAACTGTGGGAACGGGGGGCGGCGGAGCGGCGGAGGAACCGGTTG
>JALHHV010000452.1 GCA_022837365.1 Desulfovibrio sp.
CCGGTCGCCCACGCCCAGCGGCGCGAGGAACAGGTCCACCTTGCCGTCCAGCGCCCGGATGGCGTCCCGGTCGAGGTGGTCGTAGTGGTCGTGCGAAAGGATCACCGCGCGGATGGGCGGCAAGTCCTCGATGGCGACGGGCGGCGCATGGAAGCGCTTCGGCCCGGCGAACCCCATCGGCGAGGCCCGTTCCGCGAACACCGGGTCGGTCAGCCACCACTGGCCGCGCAGCTTCATCAGCACCGTGGAATGCCCCAGCCGGTACAGGCTGCGGTCTGGCGCGGCGTCCAGCTCGGCGCGGCTCAGGCGGTGGATGGGCAGCGGGGCCGGGGGCACCGTGCCTCCGGGCTTGTTGACGAACACGTCCCACCACACGCGCAGCGTGGATTCGGGCATGTCTCCGGGACCGGGAAGCCGCTGGTTGGAAAAACGTCCGGCGTGCCATTGGGGCGACGAGGGGTAGTCGCCGACGGGAGTACGAAACAAGGCGTTAACGCTCCATGCGATGCATACGATGAGCACGAGCCCGCGCAGGGCGCGGGCCTTCACGGCGGCGGAATCAGGGACGGAATCCGGAACGGAATCGGGGACGGGGCGGGGCGTCCCGGCCGGACGCCCCGCCCCGTTCCGGAAAATCAGGCGCACAGGTGCTTCCTGAAGAAGGGCAGCAGTCGTTCCAGCGCCTTGCCGGTGGCCTCGGGCTTGTCGTAGAGGTCGTAGTGGCTTGCGCCCTCCACCACCTGCAACGTCTTCTGGCCCGAGCGGGCGCGGTTGAAGAGGTCGAAGCCGTCCCGGTACGAGCCGAACCCGCCCGGCCTGTCGCCGATGACGATGTGCAGCGGCTGGGTCAGCAGCGCCTCGGCAAGGTGGAAGGCGTCCCAGCCCAGCGCCGGGGCGGTGCTGGTGAAGCGCAGCCTGTTGGGCGAGCCCGGCTGACGGCCACGCGGCGTGGTGTAGTACTGCACGGCCTCGACGATGTCGATGTCGTCGATGCCTGCCGCTGCGCGGTCTGCCTCGGAATCCGGGATATAGCCCACGATCAGCGGCTCCGCGCCGCGCGCCTCCGCCGTGCGCTGCCGGGCGATGGCGTCGAGCGTCTTCAGCGCCGCGTCGGGCGTCATGTCGCCCTCGCGCATGATTCGGCCATAGTTCGCGGCGACCACCGTGCCCACGGCCTTGAAGCGGCGGTCGGTCATGGCCGCGCTGACCGCGTAGCCACCGCCGCCGCACACGCCCAGCACGCCGATGCGTTCTTCGTCCACGTAGGGCAGCGTGACAAGGTAGTCCACCGCGCAGCGGAAGTCTTCCACGCGGGTGGCGGGGTCTTCGCTGAACCGGGGTTCGCCGCCGCTCGCGCCCTGCGTGGAGGCGTCGAACGCCAGGGTGACGAACCCCGCCTCGGTCAGCCGCCGTCCGTAGACCGCGCCGGACGTCTGCTCCTTGCAGCTGCTGATGGGGTGGGCGCAGACAATGGCCGCGTACTTCCTGCCCGCGTCAAAACCCTCGGGCAGGCGCAGCGTGGCAGCCACGTCCCAG
>JALHHV010000453.1 GCA_022837365.1 Desulfovibrio sp.
TCACGGGCGCCAGCGTGGTGGAATACGTCAAGACCCGGCGGATCCAGAAGTCGGGGGCGCTGCTGGCCGGGACGGACAAGGACATCTCGCAGGTGGCCGTGGAAAGCGGGTTTTCCAGCCTGACGTACTTCTACCGGCAGTTCAAGGCGCTCTACGGGGTCGCGCCCTCGGCGTTCAGGAAGCAGCTTCTGGGGTCGTGAGCCGCGAAGGAACCGGGCGCGCGAAGTTGGCGGACCCAGCGTCCCGCCCGGTTGCGGGCTGCGCGGCCTGCCCGGCGAAAGCACGCCGGAAAGAGCGCCGTCAGGAAAATCCGTACGTTTGAAAAAGAAAGGCGTATCCTGGGGGATGGTTCGTCCGGGTTGCAGGGGGTATCCCTGTACCGGCGGCAGGATTCCCTGCCCGCATCCCGTAACGTCGCAACGCGGCAAAGGAGACCGACATGGCCGAATCCGTGACCTTCAGGAACTATGACTGGAACGTGGCCGCCGTTCTCCGGCTGCCGCCCGGCTTCGCGCCCGAGCGCCGGTACCCGGCCATCGTCTGCGTCCACCCCTCCGGCGGCGTGAAGGAGCAGACCGCGGGCCTGTATGCCGAAAAGCTGGCCGCGCAGGGCTTCGTCACCCTGGCCTACGACGCCACGTTCCAGGGCGAAAGCACGGGCGAGCCGCGCCACCTGGAAAACCCGTACCTGCGGGTGGAGGACGTGAGCGCCGCCATCGACTACCTGACCACGCTGCCCTACGTGGACAACGGGCGCATCGGCGCGCTGGGCGTGTGCGCGGGCGGCGGCTACGCCGCCAACGCCGCCGTGATCGACACGCGCATCAGGGCGCTGGGCACGGTGAGCGCCGTGAACTACGGCCAGATGTACCGGCACGGCTGGGACAACACCGCCAACCCGCAGGATTGCCTGGCGCTGCGCCACATGGCGGCCGCGGCCCGCACCGCGGAAGCCGGCGGCGCGCCCACGCAGTACCTGCCCACGGTTCCCGACCGCCGCGAGGACGCCATCAACGCCGACTTCGCCGAGGCGTTCGACTACTACCGCACCGACCGCGCCCGGCACTGCAATGCGCCCAGCAAGGCGACCACGCGCAGCCTGGCGCAACTGGTGACCTACGACGCCTTCAACAACGTGGAACTGTTCCTGACCCAGCCGGTGCAGATCGTCGCGGGCGGCGACGCCGGAACCCGCTGGATGAGCGAAGACCTGTTCCGCCGCGCCGCCAGCACGAACAAGGACCTGCTCATCGTGCCTGGCGGCACGCACATCGCCATGTACGACCAGCCCGCCATGGTCGAGGCGGCCCTCGGCAAGCTGGTTCCCTTCTTCAGGAACAACCTCTGATGCCCTTTGGCCGGTGATGCCCTTGCCGGCGCCTCAAGGAGAAGAGCCATGACGCAACAGCACTCCGTGACGTTCAGGAACCGCACCTGGGACGTGGCTGCCACGCTGCGCCTGCCCGAGGGTTTTGACGCGGGCAGGAAGTACGCGGCCATTGTCTGCGCCCACCCCATCAGCAGCTGCAAGGA
>JALHHV010000023.1:0-25148 GCA_022837365.1 Desulfovibrio sp.
GTCTTACGCGCCCTTGAGGCCCGCCAGCACCTTTTCAGGCAGGGCGGGCAGCTGGGTGATGCGCACGCCGCACGCCTTGTAGATGCCGTTGATGATGGCCGCATGCGGCACGGTGAGCGGCAGTTCGCCCACGCCCGACGCGCCGAAGGGACCGTCGCCGCGCGGGGTTTCCACGTAGATCAGCTCGATGTCGTCGGGGATGTCCTTGATGTACGGCATCCCCGCGCCCGCCATGGTGGCGTGCTTCTTGAGGTCCTCGTAGTCCTCGGACAGGGCCAGGCCCACGCCCTGGGCCAGGCCGCCGTACAACTGGCCGTCGGTGACCAGCTTGTTGCAGACCTTGCCGATGTCGGCCACCATGGTCAGCTTGTCCACGGTGGTCTTGCCGGTGGCCAGTTCCACGGCCACCTCGGCCATGAACACGCCGTACATGTACGCGGTGAAGGGCTTGCCCTGCGCGTTCTCGTCGCAGTGGGTGCCCGCCGCCGTCCACGCGCCGCGATGCTTGGTGGGGATCTTCTCGTCCACCATCTCTTGGTAGGTGCGGAAGCCGCCGGGCTTGCGCATGGCTTCCACCAGGTTTTCGCAGGCCACGCGCACCGCGTTGCCGGTGACGTACTGCGAACGGCTGCCGCCCGCCGGGCCGCTGTTGGGGGCCTTGCTGGTGTCGTTGAGCACCAGGCGGATGTTCTGCGGCGCGATGCCCAGCGGACGCAGCGCCTCGTGGGCGGTGCCCAGCGAGCCCATGTCCGCGCCCTGGCCGTGGTCTTCCCAGCAGTTGTAGATGGTCACGGTGCCGTCGGGGTTCAGTTCGGCGTCGCATTCCGAGGTGTCCGGCCCGTCAAGGCCGCAGCCGTACACGCCCACGGCGACGCCCACGCCCTTCTTGACCGCCGCCGTGGAACCGGCCTTGGCCTTTTCCAGCGCGGCCTTGTACTTGGGCCGCAGGATGTCGATCATTTCCGGCAGGCTGTACACTTCCGGGTCCTGCCCGGTGGGGTTGGTGTCGCCTTTGCGGTAGACGTTCTGGTAGCGCAGTTCCAGCGGGTCCATGCCCAGCTTTTCGGCCAGTTCGTCCATCAGCACTTCGGACGGGAACTCGCTTTCCGGCGCGCCGTAGCCGCGGAAGGCCGAGCCCCAGGCGTGGTTGGTGCACACCGTGCGGCCCTGGCCCCGGATGTTGGCGATGCCGTAGCCCGCCCCGGCGAACTGCGCGCCGCGCAGGGTCAGCAGGTCGCCGAACTCGGAATACGGACCGTGGTCCACGATCCAGTCGGTTTCCATGGCCTTGATCTTGCCCGACTTGTCGGCGGCGTAGCGCACGTTGAAGAAGAACGGCGAGCGCTTGCCGGTGTAGTTCTGCTGCTGGCGGTAGTTGTAGCGCAGGTGCACCGGACGGCCGGTGGCCATGGCCGCCACGCCCACCAGGGCTTCCATGGTGGGGCTGAACTTGTAGCCGAAGGTGCCGCCGGCCGGGTTCTGCACCATGACGATCTTTTCCGGCTCAAGGCCAAGGCCGGGGGCGATCATGTACAGGTGCAGGTGCAGGCCGATGGACTTGGAGTGGATGACCAGACGCCCTTCGCCGTCCATGTAGGCGAAGCCCACGTCCGGCTCGATGGGCAGGTGCGGCTGGCGGCCCACGTAGTAGTCGCCTTCCACCACCACGTCGGCCCCGTCGAAGATGGGCTTCGTGTCCTCGCCCTTGGCGATGTTCTGGGTGAAGTACACGTTGGGGGTGCCGGGGTGGATCTCGATGGCGTCCTCGGCCATGGCGGCCGGGGCGCTCATGTAGGCGGGCAGTTCCTCCAGCTGCACCTTCACCTTTTCGGCGGCGGCGCGGGCGTGCTTTTCGCTGTCGGCGCAGACGATGGCCAGGGCGTCACCGTACTGGAACACCTTCTCGTCGCACAGGATGGGCCGGTCCCAGCCGTCGCCCTTGTTGGAGGGGAAGGTGATCAGGCCGGTGATGCGGTTCTTGCCCTTGACGTCCTTGTGGGTGAGCACGCTGTGCACGCCGGGCATCTTTTGCGCTTCGGAGGTGTCGATGGACAGGATTTTGGCGTGCGACACTTCCGCCTGCACCAACGCAAGGTGCAGCGCTTCGGAGGGCAGCTTCAGGCCCAGGTCCGCACCGTAGTCGCAGGTGCCCGTTACCTTGGCAATGGCGGAGGGGCGGGGGTACTTGGTTCCCCAGATGCGGCCATCTGCGGGAATCTTGAAGCAGAGTTCGTCGGTGGTCATCTCGCCGCGCAGCACCTTGGCGGCGTCCATCACGGCATCGACCAGAGGCTTGTAGCCGGTGCAGCGGCAGGCGTTGCGGTGCTTCTGGAACCAGTCGCGCACGTCGTCGCGGCTGGGGCTCTTGTTTTCTTCCAGCAACTGTCTGGCCGAGACGATGAACCCCGGCGAGCAGAAGCCGCACTGCGCGCCGCCGTGGGCCGCCCAGGCCAGTTGCAGCGGGTGCAGGCAGTCGGGGCTGCCCACGCCCTCGATGGTGGTCACCGAAGCCCCCTCGGGCAACCGGCGCATCTTGTACGCGCACGAACGCACCACCTTGCCGTCAAGGATGACGCTGCACGCGCCGCACTGCCCTTCGCCGCAGCCCACCTTGACGCCGGTGAGCAGCAGCTGTTCGCGCAGCACGTCCGCCAGCGTCGCCTCGGGATCGACGACGAGGTTGCGGGGTATGCCGTTGACGATGAAATGCTTGTTGATCATGAGCCTGGCCTCCGTGGATCTGTCCGTTGCATGTTGCGCGGGCGGGCGAACCGCCCTTTCCGTCGCGGGCGAATGCATCGCCCTTCCTGCACGGGCGGCTTGCGCCGCCCATCCCTTTCCGCCGGTCCGGCTCGGGGTCACGTCCCCTTGCCGAACGGGCAGGCGGGATACCGGCATTCCTGGCAGCCGAGGCACAGGCCGCCATGGCCGAGCGCGGTGATGTCCTCCCGCGTGACGTCGAGTCCGGCCAGCAGCCGGGGCGCCACGAGGTCGAAGATCGACGCCCGGTGGTACATGACACACCCGGGAAGGCCCATGACGGGCACCTCGCCGAGATACGCCAGCATGAACATGGAGCCCGGCAGCACCGGAGCCCCGTAGGCGACGACGCGCGCCCCGGCGGCCCTGATGCCCGCCGGGGTCTGGTCGTCGGGGTCCACGGACATGCCGCCGGTGACGACGACCATGTCCGCCCCTTCGTCCACCAGTTCGCGGATGGCCCGGGCCGTGGCGTCGCGGTCGTCGGCCACCAGCACCTGGCGCACCACCTCGCTGCCGAGTTCCGCGAACTTGCGGCGCACCACGGGGCCGAACTTGTCCTGGATGCGGCCGTGGAACACCTCGCTGCCCGTGGTCACCATGCCCACGCGGGCACGGCGGAAGGGCAGCACGGACACCGCCGGAGCGCCGCCAAGGGCGCGTTCGGCATCGTGCAGCAGTTGTTCGTGGACGATGAGGGGGATGACGCGCATGCCCGCCACCATCTGGCCCGCGCGCACCGCGCACAGGCCGTGCAGCGTGGACACGGCGAGTTCGCCCAGGCCGTTGACCCGGCCCAGGGCGGGAACATCGACGAGCAGCAGCCCGTCGTGTCCGGCGATGAGATTGACCCGCCCCTCGCACCTGGCTTCCGGGGCCACGCCGCGCCAGACGCAGGGCGGCATCGTCTTCGTGCAGCTGGCCCGCGCCAAGGCGCAGGGCGTAGACGTGCTCCTTCCCCATTTGCAGAAGGAGGGGAATGTCCTCGGGGGCGATGACGTGCCCCTTGCGGAACCCCGGCCCCTTTTCCACGCCGGGGACGATGCGCGTCATGTCGTGACACAACATCATGCCCACGGCTTCGTGGACGGGGACGACCGAAAGGCCGTGTTCGTGACCATGCATGTGCTTCTGCTCCCGTGAAGGGACAGGCAGCATTCCGGCGTTGCCGCAGTCGGTGTGGGAGCCCTCTCGGACGCAAAGAGAAGGGCATGGCCGGACTGAATATGCAGGCACTCCTAGTGTGCATATGTATCAGCCCCGGCAGGTCACGGTCAACGAACAACGCGTGTTAATTCAAGCATGACAACGTGTTGCAATGACTGTTCATACAACCTGCCGCTAACCGTGCGGAGTATGTACGCATTCACATGCCGTGAGCACTCGTTCACTTGCAATGGCGCCGTCTTCACGGGTCATACTGGCACCATTTCCCGACGCAGAATGACGAAAGAAGCCTTATAATGGTTGTTTTTGACGTTATTCAAACTTGTACAAACCAAAGACGACATATCGAACAAACCACCAGTGCCAAACTATACACATATGCTATGCTTAACTACTGATTTCATTGAACTTATCATTATCACCCTCCGCAAACCTGCTACGCTTGCCCAAACTCACCATGCGGACACGGCGCATGGTCCGCCGCAGCCAGCCCCCGGCAGGGGTGCGAACCGGCGCGACGGGGCCGGACCGCGCAGCTTGATCCAAGGAGGTTGCCGGAATGCGAAGACGCCAATTCCTGAAGATGTCCTGCGTGCTCGGGGCGGGTGTCGCCCTGTGCGGGCTGGGCGTCGATCTCGTGCCCATCGAGGCGTGGGCGGAAGAGATCAAGAAGATCGACCGCCTGAAGAGCGCCAGACAGACGACCTCGGTATGCTGCTACTGTTCGGTGGGGTGCGGCCTGATCTGCGCCACCGACGAGAAGACCGGCAAGATCATCAACATCGAGGGCGACCCCGAGCACCCGGTGAGCGAAGGCTCGTTGTGCGCCAAGGGCGCGGGCATGTTCCAGACCACCGAGGCCAACGAACACCGGCTGACCAAGGTGCTGTACCGCGCCCCCAACTCGGACAGGTGGGAAGAGAAAAGCTGGGACTGGGCCATCGACCGCATCGCCCGGCTGATGAAGGAAGAGCGCGACAAGTCCTTCATCACCCGGAACGCGGCGGGCCAGGTGGTCAACCGGCTGGAAACCCTGGCCCACATGGGCAGTTCCAACCTGGACAACGAGGAATGCTGGAGCATCACCGCCTGGGCGCGCTCCCTCGGCCTGGTGTACATCGACCACCAGGCCCGGGTCTGACACGGCCCCACCGTACCGGCTCTGGCAGAGTCGTTCGGACGCGGCGCGATGACCAATCACTGGATCGACATCCAGCACAGTGATTGCATTCTCATCCAGGGCAGCAACGCTGCCGAAAACCACCCCATCTCCTTCAAGTGGGTGATGCGCGCCAAGGAAAAGGGCGCCAAGCTCATCCACGTGGACCCGCGCTTCACGCGAACCTCGGCCAAGGCCGATTTCTACGCCCCCCTGCGCTCGGGCACGGACATCGCCTTCCTTGGCGGGATGATCAAGTACATCATCGACAACAACAAGATATTCCACGACTACGTGGTCAACTACACCAACGCCCCGTTCCTGGTGGACGCCAAGTTCGGCTTCAAGGACGGGCTGTTCACCGGGTACGACCCGGACAAGCGCGGCTACGACAAGTCCACCTGGACCTACCAGAAGGACGCCAACAGCGTCATCCTGCGCGACGAGACGCTGAAGAACCCGCGCTGCGTCTACCAGCTGCTGAAGGCGCACTACGCCCGCTACGACCTGAAGAAGGTCTCTTCCATCACCGGCACGCCCGAAAAGGACCTGAAGACCGTGTACGAGATGTACTCGTCCACCGGCACCAAGGACCGCGCGGGCACCGTCATGTACGCCCTGGGCCAGACCCACCACACCGTGGGCGTGCAGAACATCCGCACCCTGGCCATGATCCAGCTGCTGCTGGGCAACATCGGGGTGTGCGGCGGCGGCGTCAATGCGCTGCGCGGCGAACCCAACGTGCAGGGCTCCACCGACCACGCGCTGCTGTACCACTACCTGCCGGGCTACCTTTCGGCCCCGCGCGCCTCGCAGCAGACGCTGGAATCGTACATCAAGAAGATCACCCCCGCGACCACGGAAGCCAGATCCGTCAACTGGCAGTCCAACTACGGCAAGTACGCGGTCAGCCTGCTGAAGTCGTGGTACGGCGACGCGGCCGGCAAGGACAACGAGTTCGGCTACGCCTGGGTGCCCAAGGCCGAGGACGGCAAGGACTACTCGGTCATGACCCTGTTCGACGTGATGTACGCGGGCAAGATCAAGGGCATGACCGTGTTCGGCCAGAACCCCGCGTGCAGCATCCCCAACTCCAACAAGGTGCGGGCCGCCTTCGCCAAGCTGGACTGGATGGTGCACCTGAACATCTTCGACAACGAGACGGCGTCGTTCTGGAAGGGGCCGGGCATGGACCCCGCCAAGGTCAAGACCGAGGTCTTCCTGCTGCCCGCCTCCGCCTCCGTCGAAAAGGCCGGCAGCCAGACCAACAGCGGCCGCTGGATACAGTGGCGCTACGAGGCCACCAAGGCCCCCGGCGACTGCATCTACGCGGGCGAGGCCGTCATCCGCATCCAGAACAAGCTGAAGGAACTGTACCGGAAGGAAGGCGGCGCGTTCCCCGAGCCCATCCTGAACATGACGTCCGATGGCCTCTCCGACAAGGGCGGCTACGACGCGGAAAAGGTGGCCAGGCTCATCAACGGCTACTTCCTGGCCGACGTGGAGATAGGCGGCAAGCAGTACAGGAAGGGCGACTGCGTACCCTCATTCGCCCTGTTGCAGGCCGACGGCACCACCTCGTCGGGCAACTGGATCTGCGCGGGCAGCTTCAGCCAGGACGGCAAGAACCTGATGCAGCGGCGCGGCAAGGCAGACCCCACGGGGCTCGGCCTGTATCCGGAATGGTCGTTCGCCTGGCCGGTGAACCGCCGGGTGCTGTACAACCGCGCCTCGTGCGACCCTACCGGCAAGCCCTACAACCCCAAGCGCGCCGTGCTGGAATGGAAGGACGGCAAGTGGGTGGGCGACGTGCCCGACGGCGCTCCGCCGCCGCTGGCCGCGGAAGGCGGCAAGCTGCCGTTCATCATGCAGCCCAACGGCGTCGGTTCGCTGTTCGGGCCCGGCCTTGGCGACGGCCCCTTCCCGGAACACTACGAACCGCTGGAAGGCCCGCTGGCCAAGAACCTAATGTCGCCGCAGCAGAACAACCCCGCCATCCTGCTGTACAAGAGCGACAAGGACATGGTGGCCAACGCCGACGCGCGCTTCCCCATCGTCATGACCACCTACTCCTCCACCGAACACTGGTGCACCGGAGCCTTCACCCGCTGGCAGTCGTGGCTTACCGAGGCCATGCCCCAGGCGTACGTGGAAATGAGCGAGGAACTGGCCAGGGAAAAGGGCATCACGAACGGCGACAAGGTGCGCGTGGAATCGGCGCGCGGCAAGCTGGAGTGCGTGGCCATGGTCACGCCGCGCTTCCGCCCCTTCCTGGTCAACGGTAAGACGCTGCACCAGGTGGGCATGCCCTACAACTACGGCTGGCGCTTTCCTGAAGACAACGGCGACAGTGCCAACCTGCTCACTCCCACGGTGGGCGACGCCAACGCCATGACGCCGGAATACAAGGCGTTCATGGTCAACGTGGTCAAGGTATAGGGGGTGAGTCATGGCTGATGGAAAGTCCATACTCGTCGACGTTTCCCGCTGCACCGGCTGCCGGGGTTGCCAGGTGGCCTGCAAGCAATGGAACGGCCTGCCCGGCACCAGGACCAAGCAGACCGGCACCTACCAGAACCCGCCGGACTTCAGCCACCAGACCTTCAAGGTGGTGCGCTTCGCGGACGGCAAGGACAAGGACGGCAAACCGTACTGGCACTTCTTCTCGGACATGTGCCGCCACTGCATGAACCCGCCGTGTCTGGCGGGCGCGCAGGGCGACGAGATGATCCACGACGAGGCCACCGGCGCGGTGGTGTACACCGAAGGCACCAGCAAGAGCGACTTCGAGATGTCGCTGAGCGTGTGCCCCTACGACATCCCCCGGCAGGATCCGGACACCAAGGTGATGTACAAGTGCACCATGTGCTTCGACCGCATCACCAGCGGGCTCCCGCCCGCCTGCGTGCTGTCGTGCCCCACCGGGGCCATGGTCTTCGGCGAGCGTGACGCCATGCTCGCGGAAGCCAGACGGCGCGTGGACATCCTGAAAAAGACGTGGCCCAAGGCCCAGGCGCTGAACGCCGACGACGTGCGCGTCATCTTCATTGTCACCGACGACCCGCTCAAGTACCACAAGTACGCGGCGGGCGTGTAACCCCAATCCGGCACGGCACGGCCGGGCGGGACGCGTTCCCGCCCGGCCCCGCCCGGCTCGCGCGGACATCCCCCACCGCCAGCACACCAAGGACATGCCCATGCCCGACGCTTCCCCCTCCCTTTCCCGCACCACCTCGGAAACCCTGGACCGCCTGCTGGCCCGCCACCCCGAACACGCGCCGCTCATCGCCGCGTTCCGCGCGCTCAGCGTGGCCCAGGCGGAACTGGCGGAAATGGAAGACCCCGCCGGGGCGGCCCCCGTGCCCCACCCCAGGGTGGAGCCCGATCTCTTCGCGCAGGGCCGCGCCCTGCTGCCCGCCGACGAACTGCCCGACGAGCAGGCCCTGGACGACATCTTCCTGGCCCACGCGCTGAAGCATCTGGCCCCGGCCATCGCCGCGGGGCTGCCCGCAGTGGCCGGGGACGTGCGCGAGCTTGCCCGGCTGGCGCAAGCGGCGGACGGCGCGCAAGACCCGGGCCAGCCCCCCCAGCCCTCCCTGTCCCGCCAACTGGCCCGGTGGGCGCTGACCGGACGCATGCCCGCCGCCCAGGAATGGGCGCGGCGCGCCGGACTGTCGCCCGACGCCGTGGGCTTCGTGGCCATGCAACTGGCCACGGCTGCCGCCCGCCGGGTGCAGCGCGCCGTGGCCCCGTCCCTGGCCGCGCACGCGGAACAGTGGACCCACGGGCACTGCCCCGTGTGCGGCACGGCCCCCAAGCTGGGCGTGCTGCGGGGCGAAGGCGGCCAGCGCTGGCTGGTCTGCGCGCTGTGCGACCATGCCTGGCGCCACCAGCGCACCGCCTGCCCCTTCTGCGGGGTGGACAAGCCGGACAACATCACCCTGCGCTACGTGCAGGGCTTCGAGGACGAACGCGCCGAGGCGTGCGCGTCCTGCCGCCGGTACATTCTGGCGGCGGACCTGCGCCACCGCGACGCCGACGTGGCCTCGGTGCTGCCGCTGGGCATGGCCCATCTGGACATGCTGTTGCAGGAAAAGGGCTTCATGCCGGGCGGCGTGGACGACTCCGCGCGCCCCGCCCGGCCTGTGAAGCCCCGCGCCTGACGCCGGGCCGCTCCCGCGCGGGCGGCATGCCCGGCGCAGCCTTTCCCCTTCACGCCCACCCGCACCGGGGGCCGACAGCGCTCCGCCCCCGGTGCGGGTGGCTACCGTTCCGCAGGCGATTCCGCACGCGTACGGATGCATTCGTGCCGGAATCCGCTAGTTTGAACGCGCAACCAACCACATTTTCACCACTTCATCCTCCCGACGCAAACATATCCGCATTCCAACCAAAAATAACCGAAACAAACCGCAACAGACATCATGCCCGCCCCGCGCAGTGACAAAGCCTGCGCATATGCTGTATTTAACTCACCGATTTCTATTAATATTTCTTGTTTTCACCGCGAACCCTGTTATGGTGCCCCCAAAAGATACGATGCGAAGGTGGCATCAGGTCCATCTTCTCCGGCAGGACCGAGGGTCGTACCGGCCGCGCGAAGCCAGCAGGCCCGCGCGTCCGCCCGGAAGCCTGCGGAACCGCGACGGCGTCGATTCCCGAGCACGCCCGGCGGCATCGTGTCGTCTCCCCTCCTTCACGTGGCGGGGACGCGCGCACGGCCGCGCGCACGGATTCTGCGGATGCAGCACGAAGGTCCGCCGGACCTTTCGGACTCTGTGAGGGGCTTTAACAAGGAGTGAAACATGAAAACTACGCGGCGGAGTTTTCTCAAGCTCATGGGCGTGAGCGTTGTCGGTCTCTCGCTCGGCCAGCTTGGGTTCGATCTTGCTGAAGCGCAGGCGTATGCCAGCAAGCTCAAGATCGAAGGCGCGAAGGAAGTGGGCAGCGTCTGTCCCTTCTGTTCCGTCTGTTGTCAGGTCATCGCCTATGTCAAGGACGGCAAGCTCGTTTCCACCGAAGGCGATCCCGACTTTCCGGTGAACGAAGGGGCGCTGTGCGCCAAGGGCGCGGCCCTTTTCTCCATGTACACCAACCCGCACCGCCTGACGAAGCCGCTGTACCGCGCTCCGCACAGCGACAAGTGGGTGGAGAAGGACTGGGAGTGGACCCTGAACCAGATCGCGCGCCGCGTTAAGGACGCCCGCGACAAGGACATGATCCTCAAGAACGAGAAGGGTCAGACTGTCAACCGCTTCGAATCCATTTTCATGATGGGCACCTCGCACGCCTCCAACGAGGAATGCGCCGTCATCCATCAAGCCATGCGCGGCCTGGGTGTTGTCCATATGGACCACCAGGCCCGGGTCTGACACAGTCCCACTGTTGCGGCTCTGGCAGAGTCGTTCGGTCGCGGGGCTATGACGAACCACTGGATCGATATCAAGAATACCGATGCAGTGCTCATTATCGGCAGCAATGCCGCGGAACACCATCCTGTCGCGTTCAAGTGGATCATGCGGGCCAAGGACAACGGCGCGGCGCTCATGCACGTCGATCCCAAGTTCTCCCGCACGTCCGCCCGCTGCGACTTCCACGTGCCCCTGCGTTCGGGCACGGACATCGCCTTCCTGGGCGGCATGGTGAAGTACATCCTTGACAAGGAACTCTACTTCAAGGACTACGTCTTCAACTATACCAACGCCGCCTTCGTGGTGGGCAAGGACTACGCCTTCAACGAGGGCGTCTTCAGCGGGTACGACCCCAAGACCCGCAAGTACGACCAGTCCAAGTGGGCCTTCGAGACGGGTCCCGACGGCGGCCCGGTCATCGACGAAACCCTGAAGAACGAACGGTGCGTCTTCAACCTGATGAAGAAGCACTACGAGCGCTACACGCTGAAGAACGTCTCCGACGTCACCGGCGTATCCGAAGAAAACCTGCTGCGCGTGTACGAGACCTTCTGCGCCACCGGCAAGCCGGACAAGGCGGGCACCATCCTGTACGCCCTGGGCTGGACCCAGCACACCGTGGGCGTGCAGAACATCCGCACCTCCACCCTCATCCAGCTGCTGCTGGGCAACATCGGCGTCGCCGGGGGCGGCATCAACGCCCTGCGCGGCGAACCCAACGTGCAGGGTTCCACCGACCACGCGCTGCTGTACCACATCCTCCCCGGCTACAACGCCATGCCGGCGGCCCCGTGGCAGAGCCTGGCCGACTACAACAAGGCCAACACCCCCGCCAGCAAGCTGAAGAACAGCGCCAACTGGTGGAGCAACCGGCCCAAGTACGTGGCCAGCCTGCTCAAGGGCTGGTACGGCGACGCGGCCACGCCCGAGAACGACTTCTGCTACGAATACCTGCCGAAGCTCGAACCCGGCGAGGACTACTCGTACATGTACGTCATGGACAAGATGTACCATGGCAAGATCAAGGGCGGGTTCATCTTCGGGGTCAACCCGATGAACAGCTTCTCCAACACCAACAAGATGCGCGCGGCGCTGGACAAGCTGGACTGGCTGGTCTGCTCCGAACTGCACAACTCGGAAACCACGGACAACTGGCAGCGCCCCGGCGTCGATCCCAAGACCAAGAAGACCGAGGTGTTCCTGCTGCCGTCCGCCCACCGCATCGAGAAGGCGGGCACCATCAGCAACAGCGGCCGCTGGCTGCAATGGTTCGACAAGGCGGTGGAGCCAAGCGGACAGGCCCGCCACTTCGCCGACGTCTTCGTGCCGCTGGTCAACAAGATCCGCGACCTGTACCGCAAGGAAGGCGGCACCCTTCCCGATCCCCTGCTGAAGATGCACTGGACCGAAAAGTTCGACGCCGAGGAATGGACCCGCCGCATCAACGGCTTCTTCTGGGCCGACACCAAGATCGGCGACAAGGAATACAAGCGCGGCCAGCTGGTGCCCGCCTTCGCCCAGTTGAAGGACGACGGCACCACCTCGTCGCTGAACTGGGTCTACGCGGGCAGCTACACCGAGGAAGACGGCAACAAGTCCAAGCGGCGCAACGCCAGCCAGACGCCCATGCAGGCCAACATCGGCCTGTTCCCCAACTGGTCGTGGTGCTGGCCGGTGAACCGGCGCATCCTGTACAACCGCGCCTCGGTGGACCTGAACGGCAAGCCCTTCAATCCCAAGAAGGCCGTCATCGAGTGGGACGGCAGCAAGTGGATCGGCGACGTGCCGGACGGCCCGTGGCCGCCCATGGCCGACAAGGAAAAGGGCAAGCTGCCCTTCATCATGACCAAGGACGGCTACGCCCAGTTCTACGGCACCGGCCGTGTGGACGGTCCCTTCCCCGAGCACTACGAACCCGCGGAAACCCCGCTCGCCAGCCATCCGTTCTCCAAGCAGCTGTCGAGCCCGGTGTACAAGTTCCACACCTCGGACATGGACCAGATGGCCAAGGCGGCCGACCCCGACTACCCGTACGTGCTCACCACCTACAGCCTGACGGAACACTGGTGCGGCGGCGGCGAAACGCGCAATGTGCCCAACCTGCTGGAAACCGAGCCTCAGCTCTACATCGAGATGAGCCACGAGCTGGCCAAGGAAAAGGGCATCAACAACGGCGACGGCGTGATCGTGGAAAGCGCGCGCGGGCGCGTGGAGGCCATAGCCATGGTCACCGTGCGCATCCGGCCCTTCACGGTCATGGGCAAGACGGTGCATCTCGTGGGCATGCCTTTCGCCTACGGCTGGACCACGCCCAAGTGCGGTGACTCCACCAACCGCCTTACCGTCGGCGCGTACGACCCCAACACCACCATTCCCGAAAGCAAGGCTTGCCTCGTCAACTTGCGCAAGGCCGACAAGCTGACCGAAATAGCCTAACCAGAGCCGGGCGCGCCCCGTTGCGGGGCGCGCCCGTCAAGGAGCACTACGATGCCCAAGGCATTTTTAGTTGATACGACCCGATGCACGGCGTGTCGCGGCTGTCAGCTGGCCTGCAAGGAATGGCACGACCTGCCGGCCAACGAGACCAAGCAGCGCGGTTCGCACCAGAACCCGCCGGACCTCAACCCCAACAACCTCAAGATCGTCCGCTTCAACGAGCGGCTGACCAAGGAAGGCGTTGTGGTCTGGAACTTCTTCCCCGACCAGTGCCGCCACTGCGTGACGCCCGTGTGCGTGGACGTGGCGGACATGGCCCTGCCCGGCGCCATGATCAAGGACAAGAAGACCGGCGCCGTGCTGGCCACCGAAAAGTCGGCCAAGCTCAGCCCGGCCGACGCCAAGGCCGTGGCCGAAGCCTGTCCGTACAACATCCCCCGCATCGACCCCAAGACCAAGCGCATCACCAAGTGCGACATGTGCTTCGACCGCGTGTCCGCGGGCATGCAGCCCATCTGCGTGAAGACCTGCCCCACCGGCACCATGGTCTTCGGCGAGCGCGACGCAGAAGCGCCTCGCGGTGGCCAAGGAACGCTTCCCCAAGGCCCATCTGGTCGATATGGAGGACGTGAGCGTCATCTACCTGCTGGCGGAAGAAAAGGAACACTACTACGAGTACGCCGGTTTCATGTAGCAGCTACGCGGGCGCCCCGTGCGCCGCTTTCACCCTCTGATGGGGGCTCCGGCCCCCGGTTCTCGTGGAGCATTCATGGCCGCCAAACGCCAAAGTGTCGCGGAAACGCTGGCAGATGTCACTTCCCGCCGTCCTGTCCTCGAACCCGTGCTGCGGGCCTTCGAACCACTGCTCTCGGCCGGCCACGCGCTGGCCGGGAAACTCGCGGACCCGGTGCGCGAGGCGGGCCTGCGCTTGCCGGAACTGCAATGGGACCGCGCCCAGCAGGGGGTATCCCTGCTGGCGGGGGTTTCCCTGACCGGCATCGCCGGGCCCATGCGCCAGGCGGCGGAAGAACTGCTGCCGCTCCTGACCACCATAGAGGCGGTGGCTCCCCACGCGGATTCGCTGCGGGCGTTCTTCCTGCGTCCGGTGGAGGCCGATGACAGCCGCGACGCCCTGGCCGAGGCCGTGGTGGCGGGCAGGTCCATCGAATCCATCGCCCGCGACGGCGGCGTGGAGCCGGACGTGCTTGCGTTCGTCACCGGCTTCGTGGTGTCTCCGGTGCTGCACGCCATGGTTGCCGCCGCCGTGCCCGAAGAAGGGGATGCCCCCTGGGACACGGGCGGAGCATGGCAGCAGGGCTACTGCCCGGTGTGCGGCGCCTTTCCCACCATCGCCTGGCTGGACAAGCCCATTCTGGACGACAAGAACGCCTACCTGGCCGGTGGCGGCGGCAAGAAGCACCTGCATTGCTCCATGTGCGGCGCCGCCTGGAAGTTCCTGCGGGGGGCCTGCCCCTCGTGCGGAAAGGAGGTCAGCGGCACCATGGAAATGCTGCGCGAGACCGAGGCCGCCCGTGGCGAACGGCTGGACTGGTGCACCAAGTGCAACACCTATTGTCCCACCGTCGACCTGCGGGAACGCGAGGCCGTCCCCAACCTGGACGCCCTGGCGCTGGGCATGATGCATCTGGACATGGTGGCGGCGCGCAAGAAGTTGCGCCCGCTCAGACCATCCTTCTGGAATATGTATTGAACAGGAGCACCTTGATGAAATACCTGGTCATCTCCCTGTTTGCAGTGACCTTGCTCGTGGCCGGGGCGGCCCTGGCGGCCGACGCCGGGGATGCCGCCAAGGCCCCTAAGAAGGCCATCGAACTGAAGCACGGCACCTCCAAGCGAATGCACGTGATGTTCAACCACGCGACCCACAAGGACGTGGCGTGCGAGCAGTGTCACCATGACACGCCGGACCCCGCGAAACCGTACGTCTCGTGCACCAACGACGACTGCCACGCCACCCCCGGCCCGCGCGAACGCGACACCATGAGCATGTTCGTGGCCTACCACGCCAAGGACACCGACCGCTCCTGCTACGGCTGTCACAAGCAGATGGCCAAGGACCACCCCGAATTCTCGGGTTGCCGTCCCTGCCACATGAGCCCGCAAGCCAAGAAGGACGCTGCGGCCGCCAAGAAGAAGTAGTATCGCGGCCACGGCCTACTGCCCGGACACTGCCCGGACACTGCCCACCAGCGCCGGCCGGCCATCCGGTCGGCGCTTTCCGTGGGCTTCGGGACCGGCGGCGCGCCGCCGCGCGGGGTTCATCCCCCGCCGACGGCTCGCGCGGATGCAATCGAATGGACCGGCCGCGTGCCGGTTTTCATCGGCCCGCGATTATGTCATGATGAACAGGTATGCTCGGGTCAACACATACCCCGTGCAGTCACGCAAACCGCGCCGGGCGTGATCATTCCGGTGATATTTCCGGAGCATGCCCCCAGCCGTAGCCGCTTCACACCTACACGGAACACGCGCATGACCACCCCTCCCCTCCGCTCCGCACCCGCCCCCCGTCCCACCGTCCGCCTGCACCTGTGGCTGGAGGAGGACGGCGAAATGGTCTTCGGCATGGGCCGGGCCATGCTGCTGCTGGCCATCGACGAGCACGGCTCGCTGAAGAAGGCGGCCGAGGCGCTGGGCATGTCGTACCGCGCCGCGTGGGGCAAGCTGAAGCAGACCGAGACCGCCCTTGGCCTGCGCCTGGTGGAGAAGGCGGGCAGCAACCGCGAGGGATACCGCCTGACCACCGTCGGACGCGAGGCCATGGACCGCTTTCGCGCGTGGTTCGCCACCGTGGAGCGCTGCGCCGTGGAAAGCGCCGCCACCGTGCTGCCCTGGCCGGTGCGCCAGTTCGAGGACAAGGTCCGCGACGGCGAATAGCCGCCGGTCTTACCCTCCCTGGCTTCTCCCCGGCCGCCCCCGTTCCCTTCCCGCCCGCCGCCGCATCTCCCCGGCGCCTCCTTCCCCCGGCCTGCCAAGCTGCCGGACTTGACGATGCCCCCTTGCTGTCGCACCTAAAGGAAACGGCCCGGCAATGCCGGGCGCGGACCCGCCCCCATCGCACGGCGGCGGGCCTGCCGTTCCCGGCCCTTCGCGCCGCACGTTACCCGCCAAGGAGTCCCATGCACCAGCTTGTCCCCCGCGCCCTGTTTCTGCTCGTGGCGGCACTGTGCGCGAGCCTGTTCGTGTTCATCGGCGGCCAGGTGCTGACCCTGTCCGACATGGCCGCGCGCATCCACCCGTTGCTGGGCCAGGCGGTGTTCTGGGGCGGCATGGCCGCCTACCTCGCCGCGCTGGGCTGGCTGGCGGCCAGTTGGTTCCTGCGGCCCCGTCCGCTGGCGCAGCCGCAGAACCCTACGCCCGAAGAACTGCGCGGCTATCTGCACCGTCTCACCGCGCGGCTGCGGGCCAACCCGCACCTGCGCGAAGGCGGCATGGCCCATCCGATGACCGACGCCGCGGACATGGCCGCAGCCGCCCCCCGTACGCCCGGCTTGCCCGGCGCAACCGACGGGGTGGCCGAAGCCGCCGCCCTGCTGCGTTTGCTGGACGCCGCCGCCCTGCGCGAAACCAAGCGCACCGCCTCGCGCATCTTCCTGTCCACGGCCGTGGCCCGCAACGGCAGGCTGGATACGCTCATCGTGCTGGTGCTGCTGGCGCGGCTGGTGTGGCGCGTCTCATCCATCTACGACCAGCGGCCCCACCCGCGCGACATGGTGCGCCTGTACATCAACGTGGCGGGCACGGCCCTGGCGGCGGGCGCGCTGGAAGAGGCGGGGCTGGAGGAACACATCCACGCCCTGCTCGGCCCGCTGCTCACGGCCTCGCCGCTGGCCTCGGTGCCGGGGGCCTCGCACGTGGGCACCCTGCTGGCTGCCGCCCTGGTGGACGGCTCCGCCAATGCCCTGCTGGCCCTGCGGGTGGGCATCGTCACCCGCAACATGCTCTCGCCCGTGCTGCCCGGCTGCCCGGCGCGGCAGAATCCCTACCGCGAATCGGCGGCCCTTCTGGGACGCATGACCGCCGGGCTGGTGCGCGCCGTGACCAAGGCCGCCGTGGGCGGCGTGGCCTCGGGCATCCGGTCGGGCCTGGAGGGCACCGCCCGACGCACCGCCGACGCGGTGCGCAAGGGCGCGCGCGCCACCGCGCACGGAGTGGGCGACGTGGTTCACCGTGCGGGCGACATGGCCACATCCGTGGCCCGGGCCATGCCCTTCCGGGCAGACGCCCCGCAAGGCCGGAACGGGGCTCCACACGGACAAGACGAGGTCAATGACGGCGATGATGTCATACTCGCCGCACCGGGGGACACGTCCAAGTCTTCCCGCCCCGCGCGCATTCCCAACCCCCTGCGCCTGTTCCGCAAGAAAGACAGCTGACGCCCTTCGTTCCGCGCGTTCCATGGATCGCGTCCGTCTTTCGCCGGGCGGACACGGCGTCCCCTTTCCCGCGCAGCGCACCCCCGTACCGGAGAACCGCATGGCCTTTGTCGTCATCTCCGCCGCCCGAACCACCCGGACCGTCCGCACCGGCAGCGCATCCCCCGGCATCCGCCACATCCGCCGACTAATGCGGCGGGCCGCCGACGCTCCGTCCTCTCCCCACCCCAACGGCGGCGGCGCGGGGGCGTGGTCATGACGGCCGCACGCCCGCAAGCCCGCCCACGCCTGCTGGTCAACGCCCGGTTCCGCGACCCGCTGGCCCCCGCCACGTTGCGCGGGGCCGACCTGCCCGACGCCATGGCCGTGGAGGGCGGGCGCATCGTGGCCGTGGGCCGCGCGGCGGAACTGGCCCCCTTCGCCGACCGGGGCTTCCTCCGCGCCGACCTTGGCGGGGCCACGGTGGTGCCCGGCCTCATCGACTGCCATTCGCACCTGCTGCTCACCGGCATCATGGACCTGGGCATGGACGTTTCCATGGCCCGCACCCTGGACGAGGTGCTCGCCATGGCGGCCGACGCCGCGCGCGACGCATCCCCCGACGAGGTGGTCTACGGCTTCCGGTTCGAGGAACTGGACCTCGCGGAACGGCGCATGCCCACCAGGGCGGAACTGGACCGGGCGGCCCCCGACCGCGCCGTGCTGCTGATGCACGCCACCTGTCACCGCTGCGTCATGAATTCCCGCGCGCTGAAACTGCTGGCGGTGCCGCGCGGGCTGCCCGGCGCGGATACCGAGGATTCCCGCCCCGGCGGCCACCTTACCGGGGTGGTGCGCGACCCCGGCATTCTCACCTGGGTGTTTCCGGCCATGCTGCGCGGCCTGGAGCGCGGCCACCTCGACGCGGCGGCGCAGTCTGCTTCCTGGTCGGCGCTACGGCGGGGCATCACCACCGTGCACTCCATGGAGGGAGGCGAACTGACGCCCGGCTGCTCCGCCGTGCTGCTGGACAATGCCTCCCGCCTGCCGCTGCGCGTGGTGTGCTGGAACCAGAGCATGGACCTGACCGAGGTGGAGCGGTTGTCGCTGCCGCGCGTGGGCGGATGCATCTGCGCCGACGGCGAACTGGACGCCCGCACCGCCGCGCTGTTCGAGCCCTATTCCGACGATCCGGACAACGACGGCGCCCTGCTGTACACCCAGCGGGAAATGAACGACTTCGTGCTGTCCGCCCACTCGCGCGGATTGCAGGTGGCCGTGCACTGCGAGTCCGAACGGGCCATCGACCAGGTGCTGCGCGCCATCGAGCGCGCCCAGCGGCTGGAACCCCGCGCCGACTGCCGCCACCGCATCGAGCATTTCGAACTGCCCACGTGGGACCAGATCGACCGCATGGCGCGCGCCGGGGTGGTGGCCTCCATGCAGCCCGCGTTCGTCGAATCCTATTTAGGCGATGACCGCATGGCCCACCTCGCCTCGCTGTTCGGCCCGCACCGCATGCGCCGCCTGCACCCCTACCGGGCCATCCTTGACGCCGGAGTGCGCGTGTGCGGCGGCTCCGACAGCCCGGTGACCGGGTACGACCCGCTGCGCGGCATGGCCTGCGCCGCGGCCCACCCCTTTGCGGAACAGTCGGTGACCATGGCCGAGGCCCTGCGCATGTTCACCACCGAGGCCGCGTTTTCCACCTTCGAGGAAGCGGACAAGGGCCGCCTGGCCCCCGGCATGCTGGCCGACCTCGCGGTGCTGGGCGGCGACCCGCTGGACACGTGGAACGCCGGGGGCACGCGCGAAGACGTTGCGTCCATCCCCGTGCTGGGCGCGTGGGTGGGCGGGCGGCCCGTGGACCCGAGGAACGGGCCTCCCCATTTTGCCCCCCGCCGCCTATGCTGCCGCCGTTGGCAACCTGCCGCGCGCCCGGCGCGGCGCCGGAGGCGGCGGGCATTTTCCTGTCACCCGCCCCCGCTCCCCCGCTCCCCTCGCTTCCCAAAGACAAGAGAGGTACGCCCATGTCCGTTCCCGTCTATCTGGCGAAACTCGCAGTAAAGAATCCCTCGGACAACCGCCTGGCCAAGATCCGGCGCCTGTGCGAGGCCATGGGCCTGCCCGACCGGGTGCGCCCCCTGGGCACCACGGGCGAGGACGAGGTGGTGGCCATCAAGATGCACTTCGGCGAAACAGGCAACGACACCTACGTGCATCCCACCTTCGCCCGGCAGGTGGTGGACTGTGTGAAGGCGGCGGGGGGCCGCCCGTTCCTCACCGATACCTGCACCCTGTACAAGTCCACCCGGCACAACGCCGTGGACCACCTGGAAACCGCCTACCGCCACGGCTTCACCCCCTACGTGGTGGATGCGCCGGTGATCATCGCCGACGGCGTGACCAGCCGCTGCTACGAGGAGGTTCCCGTGAACCTCAAGCACTTCGCCTCGGTCAAGATCGCCCAGGCCTTCCGGTCCATCAGCGCCATGGTGGTCATCTCGCACTTCAAGGGGCACGCCTTCGGCGGCTTCGGCGGGGCCATCAAGAACCTGGCCATGGGCTGCGCGCCGCAGCTCGGCAAGATCGACCAGCACGGCCGCAGCGTGGTCATCTACCCCGGCTGCATCGGTTGCGGGCAGTGCGTGAAGGCTTGCCCGCGCGACGCGCTGACGCTGAAGAAAGCCAAGAAGGGGCGCAAGGCGGTCATCGACGCGGAACGCTGCATCGGCTGCTACGAATGCGTCAGCGTGTGCAACCAGGGGGCCATCGGCGTGGGGCTGCCCACGGAATACGCGGACTTCGCCGAGCGCATGGCTGAATACGCCTACGGCGCGGTGCTGGGGAAGCAGGACCGCATCTGCTACCTGAACTTCCTGATGAACATCACCCCTCAGTGCGACTGCGCGGGCTGGTCCGACCCGGCCATCGTGCCCGACATCGGCATCCTGGCCTCCACCGACCCGGTGGCCATCGACCAGGCCTGCCACGACCTGGTCAAGGACGCGCCCAACCTGGTGCCCATGGAAGGCCACGCCATGCACAGTTGCGGCTACGACAAGTTCGCCGCCCTGCGCCCGCACACGCGCGGCTGGCATCAGGTGGAGTATGCCGCCTCCATCGGCATGGGCAGCCTGGACTACGAACTGGTCACCGTGTAAGGTCCATACGGACTGATCACGCAGAAAGCGCTCCCGGAATCCGTGGATTCCGGGGGCCTTTCCGTTTCTTTCCGGCGGCGGACCGCAACCGGCGTTGCCTCTGCGGCCAGCCTGCGATGGATTGGCGTGCCCGCGCGCCAACGTCACCGACATGCCGCGCCATCGTCACCCCGCCGGACCGCATGACTGTTTAATCATACAACTACGGGATATTGACGCGAAACTGCAAATGTGTGCAACATATCCTGCCCATAACAGTGCCGTTTTCCGGCCGCTCACGCGGTTGTGCGTAACGGCTGCCATATTCCCGGCGCCCGCCGCGCCGGCCCGCTTCGTGCTCACTCAACCCCAAGCGACAGGGGGTCGCATTGTCCGCCATTCAACTTCTGAACGTCAGCAGGCACTGGGGCGACGTCCGCGCCGTTGACGACGTCTCCTTCGAGGTGGAACAGGGCACCATGCTGGTGCTGCTGGGGCCTTCGGGCTGCGGCAAGTCCACCACCCTGCGGCTCATCGCGGGCCTGGAATCCGTCACCTCGGGCCGCATCATGATCGGCGAGCGCGACGTCACCAACCTGCCCCCGGCCCAGCGCCAGCTGGCCATGGTCTTCCAGTCCTACGCGCTGTTCCCGCACCTGACGGTGCGCGAGAACATCCTGTTCGGGCTCACCGTGCGCAGGGTGCCGGAGGCCGAGCGCGAAAAACGCCTGGCCCGCGCCGTGGACATCCTGGGCCTTGGCGCCCTGCTGCAACGCAAGCCGGGCGAGCTTTCCGGCGGGCAGCAGCAGCGCGTGGCCCTGGGCCGCGCCCTGGTGGCCGAGGCCGCCGTGTGCCTGATGGACGAGCCGCTCTCCAACCTGGACGCCAAGCTGCGCCACGAGATGCGGCGAGAAATCCGGGCCTTGCAGCAGACCCTGGGCATGACCATGGTCTACGTCACCCACGACCAGACCGAGGCCATGAGCATGGCCGACCGCATCATCCTGATGCAGGGCGGGCGCATCGTGCAGAACGCCACCCCCTCCGAACTGTATTCCCGCCCCGCCACCACCTTCGCGGGCAATTTCATCGGCACCCCGCCCATGAACCTGGTGCGCCTGGACGACCAGCGCGGCAGCGTGTGCGTGGCGGGCAGCCGTTCCGGCAGGGTGAGCGTGGTGGACAGCCCGGACTATATCCTGGGCATCCGGCCGGAGCACGTGCGCATCGCGCCCGAAGGGTGGCGCGCCGTGGTGGAAAGCGTGGAATACCTGGGTTCCAGCTCGGTGCTGGGCTGCCGCGTGGGGGGCGAGGAGCTTTCCGTGGTGGTGGACGGCGTGCCGACCATCGCCGTGGGGGCCGAGATCTACCTGCACTGCCCGGACGAGCACATCCACGTCTTCGACGCGCAAACCGGCGAACGGCGCGGCACCTGCCAATGACACGGTTCCGCGACACGACGGACACGATTTCCCCGCACGGGCGGGCCACGATCCTCGACCATCATCCCCAACGCAACATCGCAGGAGGCATCACAATGGCCGGATTCAGGAAAGCGTGCACCTTGATGGCGGCGGCCCTGCTGTCGCTGACGCTGCTGGCGGGCACCGCACTGGCGGAAAAGGTGAACCTCACCTTCTACTTCCCGGTTGCCGTCGGCGGGTCCATCACCAAGATCGTGGAGGGCATGACCGACCAGTTCATGAAGGAACACCCCGACATCAAGATCACCCCGGTGTACGCCGGCATCTACCGCGAAACCCTCACCAAGGCCCTCACCGCCCTGCGCGGGGGCGAGCCGCCGCACATCGCGGTGCTGCTGTCCACCGACATGTACACCCTCATCGACGAGGACGCGGTGGTGCCCTACGACGACATCCTGAAGCCCGAGGAAATGGGCTTCGTCAAGGCGTACTTCCCCGGCTTCATGCGCAACAGCCAGACCGGCGGCAAGACCTGGGGCATTCCCTTCCAGCGCTCCACCATCGTGATGTACTGGAACAAGGAAGCCTTCAAGGCCGCCGGGCTGGACCCCGAAAAGGGCCCCGCCAACTGGAACGAACTGGTGGAAATGGGCAAGAAGCTGACCGTGCGCGACGCTTCCGGCAAGGTCACCCAGTGGGGCGTGGCCATTCCCTCCACCGGGTACGCCTACTGGATGTTCCAGGCCCTGGCCATCCAGAACGGCGTGGAACTGATGAACGCCGAAGGCACCAGGACCGACTTCGACAACCCCAAGGCCGTCGAGGCCCTGCAATTCCTGGTGGACCTGGCCTACAAGCACGAGGTGTCCCCCAAGGGCACCATCGACTGGGCCACCACCCCGCGCGACTTCTTCGAGCGCAAGACCGCCATCATGTGGACCACCACCGGCAACCTGACCAACGTGCGCACCAACGCGCCCTTCCCCTTCGGCGTGGGCATGCTGCCCGCCAGCGCGCGCCCCGGCTCGCCCACGGGCGGCGGCAACTTCTACATCTTCAAGAAGGCCACCCCCGCCGAACGCAAGGCGGCCGTCACCTTCGTGCAGTGGATGACCAGCGCGGAACGCGCCGCCCAGTGGGGCATCGACACCGGCTACGTGGCCGTGCGCCCCGACGCCTGGGAAACCCCGGCCATGAAGGACTACGTGGCCACGTTCCCCGTGGCGGCCGTGGCCCGCGACCAGCTGGCCCACGCCGTGCCGGAACTGTCCACCCACGACAACCAGCGCGTGACCAAGGCGCTGGACGACGCCATCCAGGCCGCCGTGACCGGCTCCAAAAAGCCCGCCGACGCCCTGAAGGACGCCCAGAAGGAAGCGGAACGCATCCTGCGCCGCTACGGCAAGTAGGGGCGCACGCCGCGCCTGCCCCCCTGCTGCCCGACGGGCGGGCCGACTGACCGAAAGCCCTGGCCGGGGCGGGGCCGTGCGCTCCGCCCCCGCCGGGGACATGCTCCCCAACCGGCCGTCCACCCTGCCGCGCACCGTCCATTCCGCCCTCACAGCCCATTCCGCCCTCACAGCCCATTCCGGAGGTCCATCCGTGTTCCCAGCCTTCCGCAGCCCCGCCACCATGCGGAACATCCACGCCTGGCTCCTGCTGCTGCCGGCCCTGGCGTTCATCGCCGCGTTCACCCACCTTCCGGCGGTGAACACCTTCATCCACAGCTTCTTCCTGGACGGCCGGGGCGGCGCGCCCGCGGAGTTCGTGGGGCTGGAGCACTACCAGTACCTGCTGGAGGACGAGGTGTTCCGCAAGGCGCTGGTGAACAACCTGCTGTTCGCCTGCGGCACCATTCCGCTGTCCATCGGCCTGGCCATGACCATGGCCTTCCTGGTCAACGCCGGGCTGGCCGGGCAGTCGGTGCTGCGGCTGTGCTACTTCGTGCCCACGGTGCTGCCCATGATCGCGGTGGCCAACATCTGGCTGTTCTTCTACACGCCGGAATACGGCCTGCTGGAACAGATTCGCGGGGCGCTGGGCATGACCGGGGTGAACTGGCTGGGCAGCGAGTCCACGGCGCTGCCGTGCGTCATCGCCGTGGCGGTGTGGAAGGACGCGGGCTTCTTCATGATCTTCTACCTGGCGGCGTTGCAGCAGATACCCCCTTCGCTGGCCGAGGCGGCCATGCTGGAGGGGGCGTCGCGCCTGTACTACTACCGCCGGGTGGTCATACCGCTCCTGATGCCCACCACCCTGTTCGTGCTGGTAAACGCCACCATCAACGCCTTCCGCATGGTGGACCACCTGTTCGTGCTCACCCAGGGCGGCCCCAACAACGCCAGTTCGCTGCTGCTCTACTACATCTACGAAGTCAGCTTCAAATTCTGGGATACCGGCTACGGGGCAACGCTGACCATGGTGCTGCTCGGCTTCCTGGCCCTGGCCTCCATCGGCCAGTTCGGCTTTCTCGAACGCAAGGTGCACTACAGATGAGCCAGACCAACATCTACGACAGCCGGGGCCTGGCCCGCGTGCTGGACACCGCCGCCGCGTGGACCCTGGCCCTGCTGTGGGCGCTGCCGCTGCTGTACGCCGTGTGGACGGCCTTTCACCCTTCGGAATTTTCCACCCGGTTCAGCCTTACCGCGCCGCTGACGCTGGATAATTTCCGCATGGCGTGGAACGCGGCCCCCTTCGCCCGCTACCTGGTCAACACCGTGCTGCTGGTGACCATGGTGCTGGCCGGGCAACTGGTGCTGTGCACGCTGGCGGCCTACGCCTTCGCCAAGTACGACTTCCCCGGCAAGGGCATCCTGTTCGCGCTGGTGCTCATGCAGCTCATGATAATGCCCGACGTGCTGGTGGTGGAGAACTACCGCACCATGTCGGCCATCGGGGTGCTGGATTCCACGCTGGCCATCGGCCTGCCGTACATGGCGTCGGCCTTCGGCATCTTTCTGCTGCGCCAGACCTTCAAGAGCATCCCGAAGGAACTGGACGAGGCCGCCGCCGTGGAAGGGGCCAGCACCCTGCAAATCCTCTGGAAGGTGTACGTGCCGCTGGGCAAGCCGGTGTACCTGGCCTACGCGCTGGTTTCCATCAGCTACCACTGGAACAACTTCCTGTGGCCGCTCATCGTCACCAACACCACCAATTCCCGGCCGCTCACCGTGGGCTTGCAGGTGTTCTCGTCCACCGAACAGGGGGTGGACTGGTCGATCATCACGGCGGCCACCCTGATGACCTCCGGCCCGCTGCTGATCGGCTTT
>JALHHV010000023.1:25246-26182 GCA_022837365.1 Desulfovibrio sp.
CCCACCCCCGGCATGAGGCGTGGCGCTTTGCCGCGTCGCCCGGATCGGGCGCGCACCACGGGCACATTGGCGGGCTGGCCCTGCACGTGTTGCAGGACCTGCGCAACGCCCGCGCCCTGGGCGACGCGCACGAGGCGCGCGGCCTGCCGCTGGACCGCAGCCTGCTCTACGCCGCCATCCTGCTGCACGACTGCCTGAAGCGCTTCGTGTACGCCTTCGACGCGAACTACACCCTGCACAAGTCCGAGGACCCGTTCATCGCCCGCAACGAGGACCACCACTCGTGGGTGCTGCGCGAACTGGCCGCGCGCGGGGCGGACGAAGAGATCATACTCGCCACCGCCGCCATGCACGGGCTGGACGACGTGAGCCTTGCCCAAGGGGTAAAGCCGCTGGCCGTGGTCAACCATTACCTGGACATCGGCCTGACCGGCCTCACCATGCGGGCCGAGGACGTGCGGGCCGAGCACGCCATCGGCTTCCTGGCCGACTCGGACTGGCCCTGGAGCGGCCGCGCCCAGCAGCGCACCCGCGAACTGGCCGGGGCCATGGCCCCGCACTGCGGCGTGCCCGCCGGGTACATGCACCTGTATCTTGGCTCGCGCTTCAGCTTCGAGCACGTCGACGGACTGCTGCTGCAAATGGGCAGGGAACTGGCCATGGCGCGGCTGCTGGAGAGCATGGAAACGGAGCGGTAGGAAAAGGCGGCCTTGTCCCAAGGCGGCCTCCCCGCAAGGCAGGAACATGAAAAACGCGATGTCGCGCCAGCATCGCGTTGCAAAACGAAACCCTCGGCCACGCTCCCGTTCCGGCCGGTCAGAACATCCGCGCGAGAGCGGACAGGATGTCGCCGGGCCAGGGCCAGTCGCCCCGCAGGGAATGGTAATACAGCGCGCTGAGAAGCAGCATGACCAGCGCGAACAGGAAGCCGGTCAC
>JALHHV010000454.1 GCA_022837365.1 Desulfovibrio sp.
CGTCCACGATGTCGTCCAGTACCGGGTCCGCCAGGCGCACGCCCAGGCTGATGGCCCGCGACCAGCCGTCCAGCAGGTTTGCCGGATGGGTGGGCAGGGTGCGCACGCGGTCCAGGTCGGCCACGCCGAACAGGCTTGCCCCCCACCGTAAGGCCGCTTGTCGCAAGGAAAAACTGTCCATGGCCATGCTCACCTCCGCAGCGTGCTGGCTTCATGGATGGCATGTTTTCCGTCCAGGTGCAACGGCTGCGCGCGCCTCGGCGATACGTTGCGCCGGGAGTGCATTACATGCCGGAATGCCAGTGATTGTCGTGAGAATACATTGCAGGTGGACACAGGGAATTTTTTGCTTTATGTTCATATAATGGCGTGGACAGGCGATTTCATCATGCGAATGAAATGCACGTCCGCGCGTCTTATGCTTCGATGTCCGGGAGGATGTTGAGCATACGGGCAAGGGCCAAGGAATGCCTGCCCGTGTGCATATGAGTTCGGTATGATGTTTGCCACCGGAATCGTGTGATTTTTCGGTGTGCGATGTTCCGGGTGCAGTCGCAATGCGCGGCTTGCGCTTCCTCCGGCGTGCCCTTGCGGCCCGGCAGGATGCGGGCCGTGCCGTGGCTTGTGCCGCAGGCCCGGGCTTCCGCCATTTGCGGATGTGCCCGCGTGCGGCGGCTTTCGCGGGGGATCCCTCATGGACCGCCACATGGTCCGCCCCGCGAACCGGTCATGGCCGTGCGGCGTCAATGACGCCCGGCCAGGCTGCACCCGTTCCGTGTCTCCCTCCCGTGCATCCCCGCGACAACATGATGCGCGCCCACGCCGGGTGTGCGCCGATGGTGCGTGTCCACGCAGACGGCTCGTGTCCGGTCCCCATCCGGAACAGTGCACCCGTGGCGCGCGCGGCACAGGAGGCAGCATGGCGAAGATAGAGATCAGGAATCTTACCAAGATATTCGGGCCAGCCCCGGAAAAGGCGCTGGCCATGGTCCGCGAGGGCAGGCCCAAGGACGAGATATACAAGCGCACCAAGCATGCCGTGGGCGTCAACCGCGCCTCGTTCGACGTGGAGGAGGGCGAGATCGTGGTGGTCATGGGCCTTTCCGGCAGCGGCAAGTCCACGCTGGTGCGCTGTCTGAACCGGCTCATCGAACCCACCGACGGCACGGTGCGCATCGACGGCGCCGACGTGACCTCCCTTTCGGTGAAGGAACTGCGCGCCCTGCGCCAGCGCACCTTCGGCATGGTGTTCCAGAATTTCGCGCTGTTCCCGCACCGCACCGTGCTCGAAAACGCCGAATACGGGCTGGAGGTGATGGGTCCCCCCCGCATGGACAAGGCCGCCCGCCGCGACAAGGCGGCCGAGGCCCTGGGCCGCGTGGGCCTTGCCGGGTGGGAAGCGGCCCGGCCCGGCCAGCTTTCCGGCGGCATGCAGCAGCGCGTGGGCCTGGCCCGCGCCCTGGCGCTGGACCCGGACATCCTGCTGATGGACGAAGCCTTCAGCGCGCTGGACCCGCTGATCCGGCGCGACATGCAGGACGAACTGCTGCGCCTGCAGGACGACGTGCGCAAGACCATCGTGTTCATCAGTCACGACCTGGACGAGGCGTTGAAGATCGGCGACCGCATCGTGCTCATGCGCGACGGGGCCGTGGTGCAGGTGGGCACGCCGGAAGACATCCTGACCAGCCCGGCCGACGACTACGTGGCCCGCTTCGTGGCCGACGTGGACATTGCCCGCGTGCTCACGGCGGGCACGGTGATGAAGCGGTCCGAGGCGGTGGCGGTGCTGGGCGTGGACGGCCCGCGCACGGCCCTGCGCAAGATGCGCACATCACCACCGTCTCGCCGGACACCCCCGCCTCCGAACTCATTCCCATCATGGCCGGGCTGCCTCATCCGCTGGCCGTCACCGACGAGCGCGGACGCCTTGCGGGCGTCATCGTGCGCGGGCTGCTGCTGGGCGCGCTGGCCGAACGAGGAGGGAACGCCTGATGGATATGACGAGCATGACAAACCTGACGGGCCTAATGGGCCTGACGGGCCTGACGGGCAGCTTTCCCCGCATCCCCTTGGGACAATGGCTGGAAGCGGCCATCGACTTTCTGGTGACCCATCTGGCCCCGGCCACGCGGGCCTTTTCCGCCGTGACCGAAAGCGGCCTGAACCTGCTGGAGGCCGGGCTGGACGCACTGCCCCCGGTGCTGGTGGTCGCCTTCGTGGGGCTGGTGGCCTGGCGGGTCACCCGCAAGGCGGGGCTTGGCGTGTTCGCCGTGGCCGGGCTGGCCCTGGTCTGGAACATGGGCCTGT
>JALHHV010000455.1 GCA_022837365.1 Desulfovibrio sp.
CTGGACGGGCTGCTGGCCCGGGCCGGGCGTCTGGCCGACGGCTCCATCGACTGGATGGGCTTCGTGGCCCCGGCGGGCGGAAAGCGGCAGGCCCAGGTGGCGCAGGTCCGGGCGACGCAGGCCCCGGCGACGCAGGCCGAAAAGACGCAGAATGGACCGGCGGCCGCCAACACGGCCCCCGGTGCGATGGATGACACGGCAGATGGCGCGGCGTCCCCCGCCGCCCCGGCCCAGGTTCCGGCCCAGGCTCCTGTCAAGGGCGAGCCGCCCTTCGTGGTCAACGTGCGCACCCTGGGGCTGCGCGACGCCACGGTGATCTGGAAGGACGCCTCGGTGCCCGGCGGCGCGGTGGTGCGCCTGAGCGGCCTCGACGTGACCCTGACCGACTTCGCCACGCCCGGCGGCAAGGACCGGCCGCGGCAGGTGATGCCGCCAAATCGGGCGCACCGGACAAACCGGGCGCGGGCACGCTGAAGGCGGAGGGCAACGTGACCCTGGAGCCGTTGGGCGTGACCCTGCGCCTGGATGCGCGCGACCTGCCGCTGACCCCGGTGCGGGGCTACGTGGCCCAGGCCCTGCCCCTGTCGCTGGACGCCGGGGCGGCGGGCGCGCAGGGCGACATTGATCTTTCGCTGGCCACGCCCGACGCTCCCGGCCTCGTGGTGCGCAAGGGCGCGGTGCAGGTGTCCGGACTGTCCTTATCGCTGGCCGGGTCGCAGGCCGGGCAGAAGCAGCCTTCGGTGGGCCTCGGCAGGCTGGAGGTGACCGACACCTCGGTGGACCTCGCGGCGCGCACCGTGGCCGTGGGACCGGTGACGCTGACGAAGCCCGATGTCCGGGTGGTGCGCGGCAAGGATGGCGTTATCGACCTTGCCGCGCTGGCGGGGGGAGCGGCCCCGGCGGAACCCGCCAAGGCCCGGCCCGCCGCCCGGTCAGCGCGGGGCAAGGGGCAGGAACGCCCGGCGGCGCGCGGGGCCTCGCGCCCCGCCCCGCAGCAACCCGCCGCCACGCCGGAAGCCCCGGAGTGGAAGGTGACCGTGGCCTCGCTGCGCATGGACGAGGGGCGCTGGCAGAAGCAGGGCACCATCGCCATCAAGGCCAAGGGCACGGCGCAGCCGCTGCACATGACCGTGGACTCCAGGCTGGCCAAGGTGGACCTGCGTCCGCTGGACCCGTACCTGGGCGAGGTGACAGACCTGCTGTTCGGCAGCGGCGAGGTGTCGTCGGAACTCAAGGTGGCCCTGCGCGAGCAGGCCCCCCCGGCGGGCAGGGCGCGCCGCGCGTCCGCATCCGGCGGACAGGCGGCTGAACCGGCGCTGGANTCGGTGCGCGGGCTGCGCTTCGGGCAGCAGCCCTCGGGCGATCTTTCCCTGCGCGTGCAGGAGGTGGGGCTGGAAAGGCCGAGACTTTCGGTCATGGTGTTCAAGGACGGCTCCACCAGCATCAGCCGGGCCATGGGGGCTGCGCCTCCGGCGGCGCAGGCGGCGAAGGACCCCAAGAGCCAGGCGGCCAGCACTCCGGCCCCTGCTGCCGTTCCGGCCAGCCCGGCCACGGATGCCGCGTCGCCGCCGCCTGCGTCCGGCCCGTCCCCTTCATCCGGCGACGAAGTGGCGGCCCGTCCCAACGCGGGGCCGTTCACCACGCTGGAGGTGGGTAGCCTGTCCATTTCCGGCGGCTCGCTGCGCTTCCGCGACGAGCGCATGTCCCCGGCCTACGCCGCCGAGATGTCGGACATCGAGGGGCGCATTTCCGGCGTTTCGCTGGACCCGGCATCGCGGGCCGAGGTGCAGTTGCGCGCGGGCATCGAAGGGGTGCCGGTGCTGGTGGGCGGCACGGTGAACCCGTTCATCCATCCGGTGTTCGCGGATATGCGCTTCACCATGTCCGGGCTGGACCTGGTGCCCCTGTCGCCCTACTCGGTGCAGTACATCGCCTATCCCGTGGAGCACGGGCGCTTTTCCGCCGACGTGGCCGTGAAGGCGGAAAACTGGGTGCTGGACGCCGAAAACCACTTCACCCTCAGCCAGATAGAACTGGGCAGCAAGGACAACCGGCCCGACGCGCCCAACTACCCGGTGAAGCTGGGCCTGGCCCTGTTGCAGGACATGAGCGGCAACGTGGACCTGCGCCTGCCCGTCAAGGGGCGGCTGGACGACCCGGAATTCCGCCTTGGCGGGGTGATCATGCAGGCGGTGCTGAACCTGATGGTCAAGGTAGTCACCTCGCCCTTCGCCCTGGTGGGCAGCGTGCTCAGCCTAGGCTCCGGCGGCAAGGACATGCGCTACGTCGAGTTCGCGCCCGGCGTGGCCACCCTGAACGAGGCGGCGGAAAAGGACCTCCGCGCCGTGGTCGAGGTGTTGCGCCAGCGCCCGCGCCTGAAGCTGGAGGTGCAGGGCGCGGCCGAGCCGGATGGCGACACGCGCGGCCTCAAGGAACAGGCCCTGCTGCGCGGGCTGCGCGAGGCCAAGCACGCCTCGCTGTCGCGTTCCGAGCGGGCGCGGGTGAACGTGGACGACGTGACCATCGACAAGGACGAGTATGAGGATTTGCTGGAGGACGTGTACAAGGACGCGCCCTTCGACAAGCCGCGCAACGTGGTCGGTTTCACGAAGTCACAACCTGTCGACGTGATGGAGACGGCGCTGAAGGAGCACCACGAGGTGACGCCCGAGGACCTGCGGGAACTGGCCACCGCGCGCGCCAAGGCGGTGCGGGACAAGCTGCTGGAACTGGAGCCTGCGCTGGGCGAGCGGGTGTTCCTGTCCGGGGCCAGGGTTGCGCCCGCCGCCGCTGCGGAGGGTGGAGATGCCGCCAAGGGCGGAGGGAGCAGGGTCAAT
>JALHHV010000456.1 GCA_022837365.1 Desulfovibrio sp.
GCAGGTGGCGCAGCGGCAGATCGCGGCCAAGCCCCAGCGCTTCGTGCGCGACCCCGTGGAGGGCGTGCGGCTGGAGGACATGCCCGCCGACATGGTGGACGCCCCGTGCATCGACGACGCCCGCGCCCTGGAAATCGCCTCCCTGGCCGCCGGGTTCGAGGTGTTCTACGGGGAGCCGCAGGACATCGAATGGGCGGTGTGCCCCGAAGGCGTGCTGACCATCCTGCAAAGCCGCCCCCTGCGCGAGGCGCGCCACGACGAACTGCCCCAGGGCGAATCGCCCGTAGCCGGGGATGAATGCGCACCCACGGGTGAAGAGACCGGGGCGGCGGAGGGTGCGGATACGCACGCACCCCTGTCCGGCGGCTACAATTGCGGCGAATCCGGTCCGCCGCGGGCGCGGGCCTGGCCCACGTGGTGCGCAAGGACATGGATCTGCTGTCCTTCCCCGACGGCGGGGTGCTGGTCATCGAGCGGGCCCTGCCGCGCTGGGCGCCGCTGCTGTCCCGCGCGTCCGCCGTGGTGGCAGAGGCGGGCGGCGCGGCAGGGCATCTCGCCAGCGTGGCCCGCGAGTACGGCGTGCCCGCCCTGTTCGGCCTGCCCCGCGCCGCCGAACTTCTGGAGAACGCGGGCATCGTCACCGTGGACGCGGACAACCGCCGCGTGCACCCCGGCCGCATCGAGGAACTTCTGGGTCACGCCCCGCGCCGCAACCTGATGGAGGGCAGTCCCGTGCACACCGCGCTGGCCGAGGCCGCGCGGCTCGTGTTGCCGCTGCACCTGCTGGACCCGGAATCGTCGCAATTCGCCCCGGCCCATTGCCGCACCCTGCACGACATCACCCGTTTCTGCCACGAGAAGTCCGTGGAGGTGCTCTTCGGCGTGTCCGATCATATGGGCGTCGCCGAGCCCGGCGCGCAGCGTCTGGGCAAGCAGTTGCGGGTCAACGGCACGAAATTGCAGTACTGGCTGCTGGACATCGACGGCGGCTTCCGCAAGCCCGTGTCCGGCCCCGTGGTGGACCTGGCCGACATCGCCTCCGCCCCCATGCTGGCCCTGTGGGACGGCATGACCGCCGTGCCCTGGGCCGGGCCGCCCGCCACCGACGCGCGCGGGTTCCTGTCCGTCATGATGGAGTCCGCCGTGAACCCGGATCTGGAACCCACCGCCGCCACCACCCTGGCCAACCGCAACTTCCTCATGATCTCGCGCGACTACTGCAATCTTCAGGCGCGCTTCGGCTACCACTTCTGCACCGTGGAAGCCATGGCCGCCGACAACCCGCACGAGAACTACGTGACCTTCCAGTTCAAGGGCGGCGCCGCCAGTTCCGAACGCCGCACCCTGCGCGCCCGGTTCGTGGGCGAAGTGCTGGAAGCGCGCGGCTTCCGCGCCGACGTCAAGGACGACGCCCTGTTCGCCTCCCTCGAAGGACTGCCCAAGGAGCGCATCCTCACCCTGGTGCGCGGCGTGGGCTACCTGCTCATCCACACCCGCCAGATCGACATGGTGGCCCACAACGAACGCGTGTTCGGCCCCATCCGCGACCGCATCGCCGCCGACATGGCGAAGATTGCGCCTGTTACCTAGTTTTTGGGGAACGTTGAAAAGAAGGAACCGGGGAAAGAAACCTTTTGAAAAAGGTTTCTTTCCCCGGACCCCTATCTTCCAAAACTTTTTAATTGTTGGTGGGTTGCTGGCCAAATTATGAAGGCGTGTTCGTCACGCCCCTGTAATTAATTTCCCCCCCTAACAAAAAGTTTGGGGGGGCGCACTTCGCGCTCACCTAACGGCTGCCGCAAAAGGTCCCCTCCCCGATTCTCTTGAAAATCCTTTCTTACAACCGCTTGGCCACTTCGTCCCAGTTCACCAGCTTGTCGAAGAACGCCTGGACGTAGTCGGGGCGCTTGTTCTGGTAGTCCAGGTAGTAGGCGTGTTCCCACACGTCGATGGTCAGGATGGGGGTGTAACCCTGGGTCATGGGGTTTTCGGCGTTGCCGGTCTTCAGCACCTTCAGCACGTCCTTGCCGTTTTCGCGGCCCTTGACCAGCCAGGCCCATCCGCTGGCGAACTGGGTCTTGGCGGCGTCGGAAAGCTGGGTCACGCAGGCGTCAACGGAGCCGAAGGCGGCGGACAGGGCGTCGGCCACCTTGGCGGGG
>JALHHV010000457.1:0-1509 GCA_022837365.1 Desulfovibrio sp.
CCCACGGGCACGCCCAGGCGCTGGGAGTCGGTCCTGTCGGCGGCCACGGCGGTGATGCTTTCATCCGCCTTGGCGATGGTGACGTTGAACCGCTTCTGGAAGAAATCGTACAGGGTGTTGGGCAGCGCGTTGTGCGGAATGGCCTCGATGCCGGGCATGCGCGCGCAGTTCAGCGAGATGCTTTCGTTGAGCAGCGGCACGCCGTCCAGCGAGCGCACGCGTTCGATGCGGAACACCGGCGCGCCCACGGGAATGTCCAGGGCCGCCGCCTCTTCGGCGTCGGCGTTGGCCGGGGTTGCGCTGTACACTTCCGAGATGGGCAGGGTGCGCCTGTCCTCGCAGCTGACGATGCGGAAGAAGCGGAACAACGCCTCGTCGGCGTCGAAGGTGGCCACGGCCGTGCCCTTGCCCTGATAGCGCACCACGCGCCGCTCGGCGGTCAGCTCGTTCAGCGCCTTGCGCAGGGTGCCGTGGCTGACGCCGTATTCTTCGGCCAGGGCCGGTTCGCTGGGCAGGAAGGTGCCCGGCGCCCATTCGCCGATGGCGATGCGGCGGATCAGCGATTCCTTGACCTGCTGGTAGAGAGGATGAAAGGCGGGCTTTACAGGCATGCGTATTTGCTTGTAGTCTCAGGGAGCGATCGGCCCCCGGGTTGGGTGGCGGGTCTTGCAATAAATATAAGATATCAGTCTTGACCCGTGCCCTGCAACTATCCGAGAAACGGGCACAGCACAAGAGGCTGAGAGTTCGCCCAATCAGCCCGTTCCGCCGCATGCGGAGCGGGCCGCGCCGTTTCCTGCCCCCGGCTCAGGAAACCTGCGTCTCGATGCGCAGTCCGTACTTTTCTATCTTGGCCAGCAGCGTGGGGCGCGAAAGCCCCAGCAGGCGCGCGGCGCGGGTGCGGTTGCCCCCGGTGAGGTGCAGCGCTTCGCGCACCACCAGCCGCCCCACGTGGTCCATCAGCGCGTCGAACACGTTGTCGCCGTCGCTTTCGCTCAGCGTGCGGCGGATAAGCTCCTGCATGGTCTGGTCGGCGGCCAGCGAAAGGTCGCAGGCCGGGCCTTCGCTGCCGGGCCGGATGCCCCGGCTGGCCTCCAGGGCCTGCTTCAGGTCCGGCTCGCCCAGCGGCCCGCCCCGGCTGAACACCAGCGCCTTCTGGATGGTGTTGCCCAGTTCGCGCACGTTGCCCGGCCACGGCTGCGCTTCCAGATAGGCCAATGCCTCGGGGGTGATGCCGGGGTTCGGCATATCCATCTCGCGCGAGAAGCGGGCCAGGAAATACCGGGCCAGCGGGGGGATGTCCTCGCTGCGTTCGCGCAGGGGGGGCAGCCACAGGGTGACCACCTTCAGCCGGTAGTAGAGGTCCTCGCGGAAGCGCCCGTCGGCCACGGCGGCTTCCAGGTCGGTGTTGGTGGCCGCGATGATGCGCACGTCCACGGGTATGGGCTGGCGGCCGCCCAGCCGTTCGATCTGCTTTTCCTGCAACAGGCGCAGCAGCTTGGCCTGGAT
>JALHHV010000457.1:1535-2559 GCA_022837365.1 Desulfovibrio sp.
GGAATGGCCACGCAGTTGATGACCAGGAACGGCTTCTGGCCGCGCAGGCTGTGCTGGTACACGGCGCGGGCCACCAGTTCCTTGCCGGTGCCCGATTCGCCCCGCACCAGCACCAGCGCGTCGGTGGGCGCGGCCCGGCCGATGGCCTTGTACACCTGGTGCATGGCCCGGCCGGTGCCCACCAGGGCTTCGCCCAGCGGGTCCTGCCCGCCGCCTTCGCCGTCCGCGCCGTCGGCCATCATGTCCACGCGGGCGCGCATGCGGCGGCCCGCCTCCACGGCCTGCTCGATGAGCGCGAGGATGTCCGGTATCTCGAAGGGCTTCAGGATGTAGTCGAAGGCCCCCATCTTGGTGGCCTCGATGGCGGTCTCGGTGGTGGAATAGGCGGTCATGATGACCACCGGCAGGCGGGCGTCTATCTCGCGCATGGCGCGCAGGGCGGTCAGGCCGTCCATGCCCGGCATGCGCACGTCCATGATGACGAGGTCGGGCAATTCCTCGCGCACCAGCTTCAGCCCCTGCTCGCCGGTGGACGCGGCGCGCACGTCGTGGCCCTCCCCGGCCAGCAGGCGCTGGAAGCTCTGGCGCAGTTGCAGTTCGTCGTCGACGATCAGGATCTTAGCCATGAGTCGTCCTTGCGGGCGGGCAGCACGATGACGAAGGTGGCCCCCTTGCCGTGCGCCGAGTGCAGGTGCAGCCAGCCGCCGTGTTCCTCGAAGATGCGCCGGGCGATGGGCAGGCCGAGGCCGGTGCCTTCTTCCTTGGTGCTGAAGAACGGCTGGAACACTTCCTCGCGGATGTGCTGGGGCACGCCGGGGCCGCTGTCCGCGATGCGGATGACCACGGCCCGGCCCAGCGGATTGATGATGCCCTTTTCTTCCGTGATGTCCAGCGTGCCGTCGTAGCCCATGGCCTCGCACGCGTTCAGGATGAGGTTGACCAGCGCTTCCTTGAGCTGCTCCGCGTCGCCGTCCACCTCGGGCAGGCGTTCGGCGCGGTGCACGGAAACCGCCACGTTGAACGA
>JALHHV010000458.1:0-1884 GCA_022837365.1 Desulfovibrio sp.
GCCACGTCGGACAGCAGTTGCCTGATGAAGCCCATCTTCACCGGGCCGCGCCAGATCACCGCCTGGCGGCCGTCGGGCAGGAAGAAGCCCAGCGACATGACCTTCAGCGAAACATCTTCGCGCCACAACACGGGCTGGATGGTGTCGCCGTCCACGTCGGCCTGGGCCGCGTCCAGCTTCAGCAGGCGGGGGATGGACGGGCCGTGCACGTCCACGTCCAGCAGGCCCACGCGTTTGCCCGCCAGGGCGAGCCCGGCGGCGATGTTGGCGGCGGTGGAGCTTTTGCCCACGCCCCCCTTGCCGGACATGACCACGATGGTGTTGCGGATGTGCGAAAGGGTGGCCTGCAACCTGGCCTCTTCGGCCTGCTGTTCCGGGGTGGGACCACCGCACCCGCCGCCGCAGCCGCCTCCGGCACCTGCGGCCGGGCCGGACGAGCCATGGGGTGTTGCCTCCGGCAATGGCATACCCCCGGATACCGTCCGGGCACGAACTGCGTGCCGGACGGGCCGGGGGGTGAATTCGACGTCGGAACGGGGATGCTTGCCCGACGTGTGCTACTGTAACCACGCGCCCGCCATGCCGCAAGCCCGTAGCGGGTCCGCGCGGGCGCTACCCGCGCTTGGCGGCGCGCGCCGCGCGCAGCCAGTCGTACCAGCCTTCCAGCCCTTCGCCGCTGCGGCAGGACATGGGGAAGATGGTCAGCCCCTTGTTCAGGTGCGTGGCGAAACGCTTGGCCCGTTCCACGTCAAAGTCCACGTAGGGCAGAAGGTCCACCTTGTTCAGCAGCATCACCGTGGAAAGATTGAACAGCAGCGGGTATTTCTCGGGCTTGTCGTCGCCCTCGGTCACGCTGAGCAGGGCCACCTTGTGGTCTTCGCCGCAGTCGAACTCCACCGGGCAGACCAGGTTGCCCACGTTCTCGATGAACAGGATGTCGATCTCCGCGAGGTCGAAGTTGGACAGCGCCTCCAGAATCATGTTGCTGTCCAGGTGGCAGCCGCCGTCGGTGTTGATCTGCACGGCCTTGGCCCCGGTGGCGGCCACGCGGCGGGCGTCGTTGTCGGTTTGCAGGTCGCCTTCAATGACCGCCATGCGGAACTCGCCGCGCAGGTCGGCCAGGGTGCGCTCCAGCACCGAGGTCTTGCCCGCGCCGGGCGAACTGATCATGTTCAGGACCAGAATGCCGTGCCGGGCGAACAGGCCTTTCAGTTGGGCGGCCATCTTGTCGTTGGCTTCCAGCACGTTCCTGACCACGGGTATTTCCACGATAGCCCCCTATTCTGCTTCGATGTGTTCGACGTACAGCTCGCGCCCGGCCAGCACGTGGTGCCCGGCCTCTTCGCCGCAGGCGGGGCAGGGCGCGAACAGCAGTTCCTTGCCCTGCGGCTCGAACTCCCTGCCGCAGCCGCCGCATTGCAGCTTCACCGGGGCCATGGCCAGTTCCAGCTTCGCGCCCTCGAAGTCGGTGCCGATGGTCATGGCCTCGAAGGCGAACTCCATGGCCTCGGGCACGAGGTTGGCCAGCGCGCCGAAGCGCACGCGGACCAGCAGCAACCGGGTGGCGGAATGCTTGGCCAGCTCTTCCTGAACGATGGAGATGACGCTGGATGCGACGGACATTTCATGCATCCGGCATGGATAAAGGAAAAGCCACGGCGCGTCCAGTTGGGGGAAGCGGTGCGGGACAGGGCCGCCGTCCCGCATGCCCCGGCCCGTTTGCAACGCCCGCGAAAAAGGGTACATCTGAGCCCGACGCGCCCGCGCCGTGCAGCCACGGCGCGGTGTTCGCGGGCAGCGACAGGAGCAGATATGGAGACCGGCATCTTCAAGGGCGTCTATTCCTCCGTCGATCCGCGCCAGACGGGCAGGCCGGGCATGGGG
>JALHHV010000458.1:1920-3004 GCA_022837365.1 Desulfovibrio sp.
CCGGCACCCGGTGACGCGCCGTCCGGCATGGCCGCCGGGCGCGACGCCAACCGCCGTTCCGGCGACATCGCCGGACACGAGGTGGGCGCGCAGACCGAGCGTTCGCTGCGGGCCGACTTCGCCATCGCGCTGGCCCAACTGCGCCGGGGCGACCGCGACCGCGCCGTGCGCGCGCTGGAGCGCCTGGCCGAGGCCCCCGGCGAATTCGTGCCCGCCCATCGTCACATGTTCACCGATTTCGGCATCAACCTGCGCAAGAGCAAGCTGCCGCGCATCGCCATCCGGCACCATCTGCGCGCGCTGGACCTTTCGCCGGACGACAGCCACGTGCATTTCAACATCGCCCGTACCTACTACGACATGGGCGACACGGAGCGGGCGGAACAGCACCTGCGCGAGTCGCTGGAACTGACGCCCGACCTCGAGCCCTCACGCCGCTTTCTCGACTTCCTTCTGGAGCGGAAGGCCGGCGCCGCCAACGATGAAGGGACGGCCCGCAAGGCCGCCCGGTAAGGAGACCTTCGCAAGATGAACAAGACCATCGCCATGCTGATACCCACCGTCGTGCTGTTCGCCATGGCGCTCATCGTGCTCAATCATTTCAGTTCCGGCGACGAAAAGCCCGCCCCGGTGGAGGGACCCTCCGTACAGGCGCCCGGCATGCCCTACTTCGAGCAGGGCGGGCAGGGAGCCCTGGCCCCCGGCCAGCCCGGCGGCACGATGACCGAAACCCCGGCGGGCATGGTTTCGCCCGGCGAGGGCGAGCCCGCCGGTTCTCCGGGTTCCGCCGGGCAGGCCGGACAGGCCGGGCAGGCAGCGTCGGGCGAACCGCGTACGGCTCTGGGCCGCATGGCGTCCAAGTCGGGCGCCGACCTTGCCGCCCCGCTGGAAAGCAAGAAGAAGGAACCGGCCAAGGGCACGGAGAAAGCCGCGCCAGCCAAGCCTGCCGAAAAGGCGGCCCCGGCCGCCAAGCCGCAGGTCGCCGCCGCCGCCCCCGCCGCGCAATCCGCCCCGGCCAAGGCCGCCCCCGCCGCAACGCCGCAGACGGCCAAGGGCGACCATTCCATCACCTCCGCCACCATCA